>NZ_CP087131.1:301401-602803 GCF_020911865.1 Chryseobacterium sp. C-71 | reverse complement strand
AGCAGCCTTTTTATTTATCTATTTAGAAATTTTCACCAAAGATCTTTCGAATAATTTACAAAATAATATCAGCAATCAAAGAATTGAAGAATCACATTTCCAACTGTAAAATTTTTTCAATCATTTTTTGATGAGTACTTTCAGGAATTAATCTCATCACGAAGTTTCGTAAAGTATTTCCTTTTTCCCACTGAGAAATCTGTCCGATTTTCCAGCTGGTATTGACGATATGATCCACTTTTTTTCTTCTGATCTTTTGAAATTCTTCAAAAACCGAGTTGAAATTTTTGTCTTTCTCCAATAGTTTCCCAATCACGTAAGCATCTTCAATGGACTGACAGGCACCTTGACCCATATTCGGCGTGGTTGCATGAGCTGCATCACCAATTAAACACAGGTTTTCTGCAAACCATTTTGGAATAGGAGCGAGGTCAATAATATCATTTAAAATAATATTTTCCGGTTTTGTAGCTTCCAAAATTTGTAGAACTAACGAATCAAAATCTCTGAAAGTCTCAATTAAATCTATATTTTCTCTATAATTATTTTCGTTGATTAAAGCATACCAATACACCTTATTTTCAGAAAGCTTCACAAAACCAAAGCGTTTTCCCTTCCCCCAAATTTCTAAAGCATGATGAAGATATTTTTCAGGAAGATTAAAATCTGTCAACCCGCGCCAGCATTTTTGCTGAGCATTTCTGATTTTTCGCGTCTTTAAGATCTGATTTCTGACTTTCGAATGAATTCCATCTGCTCCGAAGACTATTTTGCTTTCGACTTCACTTCCGTTTTCAAAGTGTAATTGATAATTTTCTTTCTTCTCAATCGTTTTTAAACTATGATTAAGTTTAATTTCAAAATTTAAATTTTCCGCTAAAATATTCTGTAAATCTGCTCTATGAATGGCAACATTACAAGAATTAAATTTCTTTTCCAAAGCCAGAACATTCGTTGTAGAAATGGTTTTAAGTTTTTCATCAGTGATAGAAATTCCATGAATTTTGTTTCCGGCATTTTCAATTTTTTCTTTTAAACCTAATTTCTCAAAAATCTGCATTGCATTAACGGCCATCATAATTCCGGCTCCGACAGGTTTTATTTCCGGTGCAGATTCGTAAATGGTAAAGTCTAAATTTTGTTGCTTCAGAATATTTCCTAAAGTCAAACCGCCAATTCCGGCTCCGATGATTGAGATGGGATTCATTTATTTTAGTCCGTATTCTAATAATAGACTGCCTCTTGTCGATAACAAATATGTAATCTTTTTAAATTCCTCTCTCTCTTCATCTGTTGCGTTAAAAATACCAATACCATTTTCTTTTAATAAACCAAAATTAAATAGTTCTTCTTCTAGTGGGATATAAAATTTTCCGTCTTTAGATTCCTTCAATAATATAAGATCATAATAGAATGATTTCTCAACTATATCAGCCAATTTTAAAAAATCGAAATAGCTAAATTGTTTATTAATGAAATTTCTAAATAGACGACCAATAATTTGAGGCTTCCCATCAGAATCAATCCTGTTTATTATTTCTAATATTTTTTCACCAACTTTCCGAGTATGGTTTCCTGAATCATCAATATATCGGATTTCTTTTAAAATAAATTCTTGATCTAAGTTATCTATTTCTTTTAAAAAATGAATTAATTTGTCTGTAAAAATTCTATCACTAATTGTATTCCCAATATTCAGTAATTTAATAATTGTTCCAATTATCGGTACATCTTTTATAATGCCGTCATCTGTAAAACTATCTAATGATATTTCTGCAATATCAGAGGCTAAAGCAAATTCTTCGCTTTTAATTATTTGGTTTAACTTATTTTCTTCCATATTCAAATATAAAAAAACGAAGCTTGAAAAATTCAAACTCCGCTTAATAAATTATTTAAACTAAAAATTATTTACCTAAATAAGACTTCAAAATCTTACTTCTGGTATTGTGTTTTAGTCTTTTGATTGCTTTTTCTTTGATCTGACGAACTCTTTCTCTTGTAAGATCAAAAGTTTCACCGATTTCTTCCAAAGTCATTGGATGCTTACCGTTCAGTCCGAAATATAATCTTACCAAATCTGCCTCTCTTGGAGTCAGTGTGTTCAACGCTCTTTCAATTTCAATCTGAAGAGATTCAAGCATCAAGTCTTTGTCCGGACTTGGAGATTCTCCAGAACGCAATACGTCATACAAGTTAGAATCTTCACCTTCTACCAACGGTGCATCCATCGACAGGTGTCTTCCGGAGTTTTTCATTGATTCTTTGATGTCTTCTTCACTCATATCAAGAACTTCAGCCAATTCTTCCGGAGAAGGTGGTCTTTCGTTTTCCTGTTCGAGGTGAGCGTATGCTTTATTGATTTTGTTGATCGAACCAATTTTGTTCAGCGGTAATCTTACAATTCTCGACTGCTCAGCCAAAGCCTGTAAAATCGACTGACGAATCCACCATACGGCGTAAGAGATAAATTTAAAACCTCTTGTTTCATCATATCTTTTTGCAGCTTTCATCAATCCTAAATTCCCTTCGTTGATCAAATCGGGAAGAGAAAGACCTTGGTTTTGGTACTGCTTAGATACTGAAACTACGAAACGAAGGTTGGCTTTGATCAATTTTTCCAACGCGACTCTGTCGCCAGCGCGGATTTTTTGTGCCAAATCAACTTCTTCGTCTGCGGTAATCAATTCTACTTTACCAATTTCCTGCAAATACTTGTCTAGTGAAGCGGTTTCCCTGTTGGTAACCTGCTTGGTTATTTTTAATTGTCTCATTTATCGTTATTCTCAAAATAGAGTTACTGTATATTATACGTTTGAAACGATCAAAAGGTTACACATGTTTCAATTATTTTTTATTTAATTAAAATAATGCTGGATTTTTAGTTGTAAATTATCGCTCTTGTTTCAAAAAATGAAGATAGATGATCCGTCACTTCGAGTAGCTTTCAACGAAAGCGTATCGAGAAGTTTTTGATTAATGACCTGTTTTGTTTGAAGTTCACGGGTTCTCGATACATTTTTCTTCGCTTTGCTACGAAAAACACTAGAACTGACGGAGCAAAAAAAAGTGAAACCGAAGCTTCACTTTATATATTTTGAATTTTAAAAATTGACTCTTAAAAAAGATCATTCAATACTTTAGCCAACCTCAAACCTCCGTAAAGAAGCTGTCTTTCCATCGTATCATTAAATTTATATTGGTAATCGTAAGCTAATTTTGAGTCGTTCGGAGTTTGCGCATAGATTTTATTGGCAATCTGATGAGAATCGTACAACCAGTTTTCTAACGTTCCGGATTGAATTTGCTTTACTTCATCTTTCGTTTTGATGTCTAAAAGTTTAGCGTATTCTGTGTAGCTGTATTTTTGAGAATCGACCAATTTACCGTCCCAAACTGAGTGTAAATTTGTTTTTTCACCAAAATAAGTGACGTTGATTTTATTTCCGCCTAAATCTTCAGATCGTCCGGTGTGCATTGGCTGAGAAAGATCTCCCATCATGTGAATCAGGAAAATCAGAGCTATTTTTCTGTCTTTTTCAGAAGTTTTTTCGTCTTTGATCTGGCTAGACAATACTTTGATTTGTGAATAAAGACTTGGTCCTGCCTGGGCTTTCAGATTTTTTTCAAATGATGTGAAATCTGTCTGTGGATCAATGTTTACATAATGCCAAACTGAAGTCTGCTTCCAAACTCCTGTAGTGTCAGACTTGATAAAATCTGGCCAGTTTGCCCAATACGCCAAACGTTCTTGCCCCATCATTTTTCTTATCTCCCTTTTTGCCTTACCAGATAAGTGGTTTTCTGCAATTTCTGCGATGACACGGTGACCCGTCAACCCCCAAGCAAAAGAATATACTGAACTGGAGATCATTAATAAAAGCAGCATTTTAGAATAAATACTTTTCATTTTTTTTAATAATAATTTTAGATGGCAAAGATAGGATAGACTTTTCAAAATCAGATGAAATTCGGAATATTTTCTTGTGATATTTATTGATTGTTAAATAAATTTAATCTGTCTTATTTTAATTTAAAAAATCTGCTGTTTTACTCATTAAATTATAAATTTATCACTAAATTGGATTAATAAATATTTTTAAAATCTGTGAAAATTACTTTTTCAAATTTTAGAGATATATTATCTTTACACTAACAACCAGAATCACGAATCACAAAGTATGTACGACAATAGCATTGTAGATATGCATTATAACAAACTGCAAACAGATTTTAAAGCTGAAGCAGTTGCCGTCAATCTACTGAAATACCATCGGGCAGTAAGCAATATTTTTATCGACAGAATCGGAAGTAACGACCGAGCTTATTTAAAGGATATCAAAAGTATTTCTAGTCAATATCTTGGTTTCGATGAAGAAGTTCTAAGCATAAAAACTTATAGAGAAGGTATTTATGACTATTTACCTGAAGGACTTTTTCACCCGCCCTCACTCAATACTTCAAGAAAAAATGTAGAAAATGTAGTAAACGAGATCCGAAAGCAAAAAAAAGTAGAAGAAGATGCACGAAAATTTTTCATGCCTTTCGAACTTGAAATTTTCTTCACTGAAATCGGTGCTTTGCTGAAAGAACATGATTTTGATCTGGCAAGCGATACCGATTCACTTTTAACTGTTTTTTCTGAGCTTTGGCCGGTTGTAAAGATGCTTGATAAAAAGAATGCTTATATTTTCATTCATATTTTACCTTTTTTCCATCAGATAAGAGGCGATAAAAAATGGTTCGAACGTTGTATGACTTCATTTTTGCAGGTTCCTGTAGAAATTACTTTTACACCAAATGTTATCGACAGAATTGAGGAGGAAGATGATTCTATTTTGTTGGGGAATTCGAGATTGGGCGTAACATACATCCCAAGTGGAAAACACATGGATGGAGAGAGGAATTGGGTAGTGAATGTAGGCCCGATTCCGTATGATGAGATGAAAAAGTATATTCCGGGAAATCCTTTCAGAAAAGTTCTTCAGGCTCTGTACGATTATTGCTTACCAGTAAACGTAGATATTGAAGAAAATTTTGTCACCGAAAAGAAAGAATATTCGTTTATGTTAGAAGACGATGAAAGAAATTCTAACAGGCTAGGTTTCTCTACTTTTCTGTAAAATATTTTATTATATTTACAATCATCAATCACAATCATTATTAATAGAATTAAATGGAATTTTCATCAGTCAAAGGTGTATTTTTAAGATTTATATTAGTGCCGTTATTGGCGGTAATTATGGTGGGCATCATGGGTGCTATCAGACGAAATCAGCCTGCCATTAAAATCAAGGTCATCATCATCTATGTATTGCTGTGCAGTTTGTGCTTGGCAATTCCCGGGTTTTTCGGTTTTTCCGGAAATCTCTTCAATCCTTATTGGTACTTGATTTCACAAGCTGTCTATTTGTTATTAGGAATTTTTCATGTTAATTTAATGCATCGATTCTTTAGAAAACATATTCAGTCTTTTGGTTTAAGCGTTTTATTTGAATCTGTACTTTCGATCACATGCGTTCTTTTGGGAGCATATTTGTTTGTTCTTATTTTCACTTGGATAAGTAAAGATCAGGGATATCCGGTTATGTCAGCGACCAGTGCTTTAATCTTTTTTGTACCAATGGTATTTCATTATTGTTACATTCAGTTTATCAGTATTCCGGTTGATATTTATAAAACCTGGAAATATTCTCCCGATCAGAAACTACCAGATTTTGAAGGAGCAGATTTTGACCGATTAATGGTTTTAAATGTTGAATTGAGCAAGAATCTTGAAGATGCCAACCGATTTAGAATAAAAGCTAAAACTTTACCGACAGGAGTTACTTTCGGAGATTGGTTTTTCCGTGTGGTAGACGATTACAACCACAAGAATCCCAAATCGATTATTCATCTGTCTGACGAAGCAAGAGAATCATATTACTGGATATTTTACACTAAAAAATCTTTTTTCAGCTTCAGAAAATACATCGATTTTGATCAGGATATCAACACTAACAATATTTCTGAAAATGAAGTGGTCATTTGTAAAAGGGTGATACAGCATGAGGAAGAAGGAAAAAGAAAAGCATAATCACAAATTTTAAAAAAGTATTACTATGATACAGCCAATCAAACATTTTGCAATCAACTGGGTCGACGGGATGAAAGTTTCCCAGAGACACCTTAATGATCAGGATAATTTCTTAATAGATACCATCAGAGATGCCAATTCTTTGGCGATTACTACATATAACTACGGATTGTTGCCAATTCCGAACGAGTTTACAGATAAAACTATTTTTGATGTTCACAATACCGCAACCAATGATGTACAGCTTGTTATTAAACATTGCAGCGCCGTGACATTGGCGGGTTACAGAATTGAGCTCAGAGACAGGAGAGTGAGTGTGAAATCGCTGGCGAAGTCGATGAATATGGAGGAAGATAACATCGATGGTGAATATTATATTCTCATTTCGGTAAATCCTTTTGACAAAGTTCCGTTTGGAGATATTGATCCTGAAGAAATTCCGCCAAGACATCCGAATGCGCATGCCAATTATCATATCGAATTGCTTCCGGTTTCTTCACTGAACAGCAGTTATTCGGGAGGAAATTATCTGGTTGTAGGCAAGGTCGATTTTAAAGGAAATATTACTCAGGTGAATTCTACTTTTATTCCGCCTTGTACTTCGGTACAAAGTCATCCTGCATTGATTGACTATTACAATGGATATGCAAAATCGATTGGAAATCTACAGCAATACGCTTTTAAAATCATTCAGAAAGCTTCTCATAAAAATCAAAACACAGCCTTAGCGTTAAATGTAAAATCGCTGTGTACGGTTTTGGTGAATACCTTTGGGGATATGTATTTCCAGTTCAGAAACGTAATTCCTTACCAGGCACCGGTTTTTTTAATTGAATCTTTTGCAAAACTGGCTTTAAGAATGTACAATGCAACTCAGGTTTTGGTGCCTGCAGAATTAGAAGAAATGCTTAATTACAGTTTAGAATGGAGCGAAATTGCACCTCATACTTTACTCAACCAATTATCAACGGTTGCAGAAACAAATTACGATCATCACAACTGTGGCGAACCGCTTTTGTACATTCATCAGATGTTGAGAAGTCTGGAAATTATTTTCTCTAAATTAAGCGAACTCGATTACATTGGTCAGCGTAAAGAGAACATTATTGTTAATGAACAGGAAGTTTCTTCAAACACCAATCCGAAAAGAGGTTGGAGTGTTTTAGATTAGTAATTTAAACTTAAAAATACCTAATCCCGTGATTCATATTTCGGGATTTTTTATGTAAAATTGTTGAGTGAAATTCATAAAAATAATTCTGTAATTATATTTAAAATGAACATCGAAAAAATAAGACAAGATACGAACGGATTGTCTGACAAAATATTTTTAAACAGCGCAGGTTCTTCATTAATGCCCAGCATCGTCGTAGAATCGATGATTGATTACTTTTATCAGGAAGAAAATTTCGGAGGGTACGAAGTTGCTAGCAGAAATGTTGATTTACTGGAACAGTTTTACAAAGAAACCGCAAAATTAATCAATTGCAAGCCTTCAAATATTGCTTTTGCAGCAAGTGCAACTGAGGCTTTTGCGAAAGCTTTGTCGAGTATTATTTTCAAAGAAGGCGATTGCATTATTACCACGGTTGACGATTATATTTCCAATCAGATTACATTTATTTCCTTACAGAAAAAACTGAATGTACAGATCATCAGAATGAAAAATCTTCCAGATAACGAACTAGATCTGGAGGGTTTTGAAAATTTAATTAAAAAACATCAGCCAAAATTAGTTGCTGTCACGCATATTCCTACCAATTCCGGATTGATTCAGAATGTTGAAGCTGTGGGGAAAATCTGCCGTCAATATGATATTTTATATCTGGTAGATGCTTGCCAGTCTGTTGGGCAAATGGTTGTCGATGTTGAAAAAATACAATGCGATTTCCTGACTGCTACGGGCAGAAAATTTCTTCGTGGACCAAGAGGAACTGGGTTTTTATATGTTTCAGATCAGGTTCTCGAGCAGGATTACGCACCTTTACTTTTAGATGCAATGGGAGCACATTGGTCAGAATTTAATGATTATGAATTATTTAAAACTGCAAAAAGATTTGAATATTTTGAACATTCATACGGCTCAGTTGTAGGCTTCATTGAAACTTTAAAATATGCAAACAATGTGGGGTTGGAAAATATTGAAAATTACAACAGAAAATTATCCGAAAAACTAAGAGAGAATCTTCAGAATTCAGGTTTTAAGGTTTTGGATCAGGGAAATCGCTTAAGCAGTATTGTGACTTTTTGTGGTGCCGAAAATGATTTAGAAAATATTCAGAAAGTTCTGAGAGAAAATAACGTATTCTTTTCTGTAAGTTATAAAAATTCAGCATTGATCGACTTTACCAACAAAAATGTGCCTGGTGCGGTACGTTTTTCTCCCCATTATTTTAATACGATGGAAGAAATTGAAAAAATATCCGAGATTTTAAAGAGATAGTTAAGGTTTCGAAAGTTATTCCCTTTTCTAAAGTAGCCTTGTTAAGGTTTAAACCTTGACAAGGATTTCTACAACAATTTTATTTTTTAACCAAAATTTTCTCGGTAGCTTTTTTACTTAAAACCTCTTGTTTATCGTCAACTTCAACGGTTACAGATTTATCAAAATCTTCAATTTTAATGATCTTTATTTTGGTATTCAGAAGAAGTTTTCTTTCGGTTAAGTAGTTCAGAAAAGCATCATCAGACAAGGTTACAGACGCAAAAACTACATTTTCTCCAACTTTGCAGTCGCTTAATTTCTGTAAATCCATGGAGATGATATTTCCGTCTTTGTCCGGAATGGGCTCGCCATGAGGATCAAATTTAGGATGATCTAAAATTTCATCCATTTTATCAAAAAATATTTTAGAATGAACATGCTCCAGCTGTTCGGCAATTTCGTGAACATTTTCCCATCCGAAGTTCATTTTTTTAACCAAAAACATTTCGGTCAGTCTATGTTTTCTGACGACCAAAGCCGCTTCACGTCTGCCTTTTTCGGTAACTTTCAGAGGTTTGTAGGTTTCGTAAACGACCCATTTTTTTTCTGAAAATTTCTTCATCATATTATTAACGCTCGGCATTTTCACATTGAGGAATTTGCTGAGTTCGTTAATCGTTACTTTACCTTCATTGTCAACTAAATGAAACAAAGCCTTCAGATAATTTTCTTCGGTTAATGTTGTCTTCAAAATGTTAGATGATTTTCATTACAAATCTAACAAAATAATATTTAAAATTGAGTCTTGTTATTTTAAGTTTTTTTAATTTTACACTATGAAATTTTCATTCAAAAACGACTATTCTGAGGGTTGTCATCCCAAAATTCTTGAAGCACTTGTACATTATAACCTCGATCAGCAGGCTGGTTATGGAGAAGATCAGTATTCAGTGAAAGCTAAAGATTTAATTAAAGAAAAAATAAATAATCCAGATTCTGATGTCTATTTTGTCTCAGGCGGAACTCAGGCAAATCTTATTGTCATATCTTCAATTTTAAAGCCTTATCAATGTGTGATTTCTGCATCTACAGGACATATTCTGAATAATGAAACCGGAGCGATTGAAGCAACAGGACATAAAATTTTAAGCATTGAAAAAGAAGACGGAAAATTAACTCCAGCTGATATTATTCCTGTCCTGGAAAATCACAAAAATATTCCACACCAAGTAATGCCGAAGCTGGTGTACATCTCAAATTCTACTGAACTTGGAACGGTTTACACTAAAAATGAATTGGAGGAATTGTCCCATTTCTGCAGAGAAAACAATTTGTATTTATTCATGGATGGAGCAAGATTGGGACACGCTTTAACTTCGGAAATCAGTGATTTAACTTTAGAAGATATATCCAAATTAACTGATGTTTTTTATCTTGGCGGAACAAAAAACGGAGCGTTAATTGGTGAAGCGATTATCATTAACAATAAGCTGTTGCAGGAAGATTTTGCATTTGATATCAAACAGAAAGGAGCGTTGTTGGCAAAAGGTCGTTTGCTAGGTATTCAGTTTTTAGAACTGATGCAGAACGATTTGTATTTTGATCTGGCGAAACATGCCAATCAACAGGCGATGAAAATAAAAAATGCTTTACTGAAAAAGGAAGCATCGTTTCTTTCGGATACATTTACCAATCAGATTTTCCCCATATTAAACCATGAACTTATTGAAATTTTATCAGAGAAGTTTGAATTTTACGTTTGGAAAAATATTGATAAAAATTCATCTGCCATCCGTTTAATTACCTCGTGGAATACAAGCGACGAAGCAGTTGATGACTTTATAGAAATTATTGATAATCATTAAAAAATCTCTTGCAGATTAAAGGGATAACGCAGATTTTTTTTGATTGAAATTAATCTGCGTAATCTACAAAATCTGCGAGAGTTTTAAACTTTCAATACACTTTTAAAGCATTATACATCTTTTGTTTCTCTGTGGTAAAATTATTAATTCAGAACTTCATTAATTTTCGGGTATTCTGAGATTTTCCTGAAAACAAAACGATTCGTTTTCTGCAGTTTTTCAATAAATAAATCTAATTCATTGACAGAATCAGCATCCGTTAAATATTGATCGTGTGTAAGAAAGACTAAATGTCTTGAAGTTTTTTCGAGATCATTAAAAAAGATACTGTCCACTCTTTTAAGCATTACCTGATGATTATCTTTCAGCTGCATTTTGTTAGTGGGTTTCCATTCAAGATCCCAGCCGATTATTTTGTAGCCTGCAGTTTTTAATCTGTTTGCAGCTTCATTTGAAGTTTTGATATCTGTACTCGTAATATTGTTGAGTCTCCAGATATTTCTTCCCGGAGTTCTGGCAATTTTATTTTGTAATCGTAAGCTGTCTTTCGCAGTATCAAAATCATGCACAACCATCGCAGGATTTTGATAGAAATCTGAGTATCTGTTGTGAGCGTGGGTGTGACTGTGATTGGCCAATTCGATTAATCTGTCTTTTCTGAGAGATTCGAGGTCGTCTTTTTGTCTTTTGCTTCCGTTGGCGTGTTCTCCAACTAAAAATGCAGTGGCACAAACATTTCGTTTATGAAGAATTTTAAGAAGGTTTTCAGTACCGCGATTGGGACCATCGTCAAAAGTAAGATAGATAACTCTTTTGTCTGACATGATTTCATCATCATCAATTTTCAAAACTTGCTTTGCGACGGGAGGTTCTTTAGAAGTCATCGTTTCAGATTCTTTCTTGTCTTTTTTCTGATTACAACCTGTAAACAAAATTGATGTTGCACCGAACACTGCAACCATCCCTAGAAAAGTCCTGTTAAAAGACTTTTCCGCAAAAGTTTTTTTCATAAAAATTGATGGATATTAAATTGTTAAAAAATGTTAATTTTCAAGTTTTAAATTTAGCAATTTTAATACCAATAATTGTGAGAAATTTTTAGATTTAATTAAATTTTAATAAAAATTATTAAGCCAAAATTTTTTGAAGATATAAACCATTTTTAATCGCCGAAATCCCCCAGGTATTATTGAAAAATATAAATGATTTCAAACCTGAATTTTTAATTTTCTCTGCCAAATCATTTAAAAAATCTTCTGAATATTCTGATTTATAAAGTAAAGGTTTTCCGTGAAGCCGATAGTAAAGTGTATCATTTGAATTGATTACAATATCTTCTAAAAGCTTTCCCGGAAAACTTACGCCGGAGAAAATAATTTTATTGTCTTGTAAAATTTTATAAATTTCATTATTCCACAAAGATTCATGACGGAACTCAATAACGTTTAAAAATTGAGAATCAATATTTTCTAAAATCCGGTTTAAATTTTCCTCTGTATTTTTAAATGAAGGCGGAAATTGATATAAAAATCCTGCAAGTTTTTCTTTTAAATTGCTTTGAATATGGATGCAAAATTCAGTGATTTCTTCTTTGCAGTTTTCCAATCTTTTTACATGTGAAATCGTCTTCGGAATTTTAATGAAAAATTTAAAATCTTCAGGAGTTTCATCATACCATTTTTGAAGTGTTTTGGCGGTTGGTTTTCGGTAAAATGTAGAATTGATTTCTACCGCATTGAATTGCTGAGAATACAAACTTAAATAATCTTTACTTTTGGCATCTTCAGGATAGAAAGTTCCCTTCCAATCGTTATTGTAAAAGCCTGAGCATCCGATATAATTTTTTTCTTTTTCCATTTTTGAATCTTTTATCAGAAGCATTGTCAGTTTAATGTACAAACTAAACTTGGATATTATTAAATTCTCTCGCAGATTTCACAGATAACGCAGATTTTTTGTAGACAGTTAAAAACATTTAGAAAGTAAATGGAAAATAAAATTTGCTTAATCCGCTTAATCTGCGAGAGCAAAATCATTAATCGAAATCTATTTCACATTCAAATCAACAGAATTCAATCTCAAAGAATTTAAAATCACAGACAAAGAGCTGATGCTCATCGCCGCTGCTGCAATCATGGGAGATAATAAAATTCCGAAAAAAGGATACAACAATCCTGCCGCAATCGGAATTCCCAAAACATTATAAATAAAGGCAAAGAATAGATTTTCTTTAATGTTTTTAAGGAGTTTTTCGCTTAGAATTTTTGCTTTGGTAACACCAATCAAGTCTCCTTTCAGTAAGGTAATCTCTGCGCTTTCAATAGCAACATCAGTTCCGGTTCCCATTGCAATTCCGATATTGGCTTGCGCTAAAGCAGGGGAGTCGTTGATTCCGTCGCCGGTCATAGCTACGATTTTCCCTTGCTGCTGCAATTTTTTGACTTCATTTAATTTATCTTCAGGTAGACAATTGGCTTTAAAATGCTTAATTCCAAGAGAGTCTGCAACGGCTTTTGCGGTGTGTTCGTTATCTCCGGTCATCATGATAACATCAATTCCGTCATTCAGAAGCAGTTCGACTGCTTTTTTCGAGCTTTCCTTTATTTTATCGGTAAAACTTATCAATCCTAAAACTTCATTTTCCTGCGCAACGTAAGAAATTGTATGTGCTTTTGATTGAATTTCAATTGCTTTCTGTTTTAAAATTTCAGGAATCTGAATTTGATTTGAAGTCAGAAGATTTTCATTTCCTAAATAAACGGTTTTTCCATTGATGCTTCCTTTCACCCCTTTCCCGGAAATGTTTTCAAAATGACTTACTTTTTCAGCCGAAATAATTTCATCTTTTGCTCTTTTAATTACCGCATTTGACAGTGGATGTTCTGAATTTTGATTTAATGAATAGGCTAACTTTAAAACTAAATTTTGATTATTATTTAAAGTTTCAATATGTTTAACTGAAGGTTTTCCTTCAGTCAAAGTTCCTGTTTTATCAGTAATTAGAACATTTACTTTATTCATTTGTTCAAGTGCTTCGGCGTTTTTAATTAAAATACCATTATTTGCACCTTTTCCAATTCCTACCATTAAAGACATCGGAGTTGCCAAACCTAAAGCACACGGACAAGCCACAATGAGAACGGCAACGGCATTCACAAAAGCAAACAAACTTTTTTTGCCTTCCGGTCCGAAAAACTGCCATGAAATAAAGGTAAGAACCGCAACTAAAATGACTACCGGAACAAAAACTTTTGCGACTTTATCCGTCAGTTTTTGAATCGGAGCACGGCTTCGGCTTGCATCATTGACCATTTTAATAATTTTTGAAAGTAAGGTTTCGTCGCCAACTTTTTCAGCTTTCATGATGAAAACCTGATTTCCGTTAATGGTTCCTGACGTTACTTTATCATCCAAATTTTTCTCAACAGGAATGGGTTCGCCGGTTATCATACTTTCGTCAACCACAGAATTTCCTTCAGTTATTTTTCCGTCGACCGGAATTTTTTCACCAGGTTTTACTTTTAATAAATCGCCAATTTTTATTTCGGATAAGGGAACTTTTTTTTCCTCGCCATTTACTATTAAGTTGGCTTCATCCGGAGATAAATTCATCAGTTCTTTGATGGCGTTTCCTGTTTTTTTGTGAGCGGCAGCTTCCATTAACTGACCTAAAATAACTAAGGTAATAATCACACAAACCGCCTCAAAATATAACGGGCTTTCATGATTATGCCCCCGAATTTCGTGAGGAACAATATCTGGGAAAAGCAAAGCAATAATGCTAAACAAAAACGCAGCGGAAACACCTAAAGCAATCAGGCTAAACATATTCAGGTTCCAAGTTTTAAATGAAACAAACCCTCTTTTCATCAAAAACCATCCTGAGTAGAACAGCACAGGAATGGTTAAAATAAATTCAATGTAGCCTTGAATCTGATGTGAATAAGGAAAATCAATAAACATTCCGCCCATCGAAAGAATAAAAACGGGAATTGTGAATGCCAATGAAGTGATGAATTTTCTTTTTAAAATATTGAACGTTTCATCTTCTTCATTGTTGCCATTTTTTTCGGGATATCTTACCAAGTCCATTCCGCAGACAGGGCAACCAACGTTAGAATCATATGTTTTATCTCCTTCACAAAACATCGGACAATAATATTTTCCCGCCATATCATCTGTAACTTTTGGTTTTTCCTGATGCTGATGATTGTGAGAATGTGAATGATGATTTGAAACTGAATTTTTAACTAAATCTTCCGTGATTTCTTCTAAATGCATGTGACAAACCGGACAGTCGCCTTTTTTAGCATAAATTTTGTCACCCTCACAGAACATCGGACAATAATAATCATCGATATGATCTTTAAAATTTTCAGGTAGATTGGTTTTAGAAAAAGTAGGTTTAAAATTGGGATCTTTTGCCAATTTTTCCTCAATCGGAACTAAAAACATGTTGCAAACCGGACATCTTTCACCTTGCTTAAAATATACTTTGTCGCCCTCACATTCCATCGGGCAATAATAAACTGAAGATAGAGAAATACGACCTTGAGGTTTTACAAAAACTTTTTCGGGATTATTAGGGTCTTCAAGCTTGTAATTTCCTGCTTCTTCTAAGGCTTTATTTAATTCATTTAAATTAATTTCTTGATCAGAATTGATGGTCGCCGTATTACTTTTGAGATCAACATCTGCATTTATATTTTTAAGACTATTAAGCTTTTCTGAAATTTTATTTTGGCAACCTGAGCAGGTCATCCCAAGTATTTTATATTGTTTTTGCATTATCTTACATTTATTCTACAAATTTCCAAAATGAAAGTGGAAGACTGTTATAAATTTAAGGATAATAGTTACAGAATTTGGTTAGTTGGTTAGAAGTATTTAACTATAAAACTTAATAACTGATTACTAATTGACTTTTCAAATTTGATCCAATGGTTTTCTGTTCTGAACTTCTAGCTTTTTAAACTGAGTAGGAGTGTATCCTGTTGTACTTTTGAATTGCGAGGAAAGATGCTGCACACTTTTATAACCCATGTGCCCGGCAATTTCGGTTAAAGTAAAATCGTTGTTGAAAAGAAGTTCTTTTACTTTTTCAATTTTTTGGAGAATATAATATTGCTCTAAAGTGACATTTTCGTTTTGCGAAAAAACTTTAGATAAAGAGCTGTAATCTTTATGTAATGCGCTACTTAAGAAATTTGATAAAACAAAATTTTCATCGGTATCTAATCTTCCTATTTTTAGAATAACAAGATTTTTAATATTTTCGATAAGTTGTTGAGAGGGATCTTTTAAAATTTCAAAGCCAATTTCTTCAAGCTTATTTTCAATTGGGAGCAACTCATTTTCTGAAATGTCAGATTCAGTTTCAACTTCTCCTAATAGGATAGATTGAATCTTAATTTCAGATTTTTTAAAAATATCAGCAACGGCTGAAATACAGCGGTCGCAAACCATATTTTTTATGAGAATTTTCATAGCTGACTATTGAGTCGGTCTTTTACAAATTCTACTTTTGTTTTTCCATGTGGTGAGGGGTTGCCGTCTTCATCAAGGTTGACCATTACTATTCTGTCGACAGTAATAATGGTTTGATGAGTCATTTTGTTTCTCACAGCGCATTTTAAAGTTAAGGAAGTTGAACCAAAAGCTGAAACTTCAATACCAATTTCGATAATATCTCCCTGTTTTGCAGAACTTACGAAGTTGATTTCTGAGATATATTTTGTTACCACTTTTTTGTTTTCAAGCTGAATTACAGCGTATAAAGCTGCTTCCTCATCGATCCATTGTAAAAGTTTTCCTCCGAAAAGTGACTGGTTGGGATTTAAATCTTCAGGTTTTACCCATTTTCTGGTGTGGTAATTCATGTAATTAATATTTGAAACACAAATTTAATGTTTAAAACTGAATTATTGAATTACAAAGAATTTATTAAAGTTATTACATGTATATACAATCTCAATTGTGTGATTCATTTAACCTAAAAAGCAATTTTTTACTTTTATAAACTGCTGATTTGATAGATTTTATATTAATTCAGTATTAAATTAAACGCATTTGTTGAAATAGTTTAAAAAAAGTTTTGATTTATTTAATTTAATTGTATCTTGCAAGCGTTTATATCAGGAATCAATATTATGTTCATTATTATGTTGCTTTTCTTTTATACCAGAATTTATATTAATTTTTAATTTTTTTTTTACAATGAACATTTTTGTTTCAAACATCAATTACGCAACTAAAGAATATGAGTTGCACGATTTATTCGCAGAATTTGGCGATGTATCATCTGCTAAAATTGTTACAGACAGAGAAACTGGTCGTTCTAGAGGTTTCGGTTTCGTAGAAATGGGTGACGAAGAAGGAGCTCAAGCTATCGAAGCTCTTAATCAAAAAGAACTTAACGGAAAGATTCTTAACGTGTCTGAGGCTAAGCCAAGAGAAGAAAAACCAAGAAGAAGTTTTGATAATAACAGAAGCGGAGGTGGAAGTTATGGTAACAACCGTTCAGGAGGTAATTCTGGAGGTGGTGGTTACGGAAGTAACAACAACCGTGGAGGTAACGGAGGCGGCGGAAGTCGTTGGTAAAAAATTGAAGCGGCTTTTTAGCCGCTTTTTTTATGTCTTTATTGCAAGAAAATAGTATTGAATTAATTTATCAGTTTTCTGTTTCAAACTATCAACTAAGTGCTAGTCTTTTTTCTTCTTCTTTTTCTTATCCTTTCCTTTTTTATCTTTCTTAGGATTCAGAATTTCTTCAGCATATTCGAGGGTTGGAGTTTTTACTTTTACGGGTTTCATCTCAATTTTAAGATCAAAATATTCTTTAAGATCATTCTGAGATACCAGATTTTCTTTAAATAAAAATTCTAAAATCTCTGTTCCCGAATTATTAAAAAAATTCTGTGTGAGTTCTCTCAATATAAATTTTTTATACTCGTCAAAAGGAACGATGACGCTGTATTTAAAAATCCTGCCTTCTTTTTCTGTAGATAAATAACCTTTTTCAACTAAGATTTTCAGGTAAGTAGAAACTGTGTTTTGATGCGGTTTGGGTTCAGGATGTTTCTCCATGACATCTTTTAAATAAAAAGAATTTAAGTCCCAAAAAAGCTTCATTAAGTTTTCTTCTGCTGATGTAAGATGATTTATTTTCATATTTAAATTTTATAAAATAGTAGGGTGTCGTTTTTTTGCAAAGTATTTATTTGATTGTGGTTTCCACAGGGATCACTTCAGTCGGTATATCATTGCGCTGATACTTATTGTTGCAATAAAGATAAATAAAAGAAACCAGAACAGCGATGCCTGCTCCCATAAATACTTCTTTTACAGTATGTCTTTTCAGAATAACTCTCGTAATTCCGACTAAAATTGCAATCGCAAGCCATGCAAAACCAATTTCCACATCAAAAGCAAAAAATAATGCAGAGACAAATACATTGAATGCCGTATGCATCGAACTTTTAATATATAAATTACTGAATTGTAATGCGAACAAAAGAATTAAAATAAACAACATTACGAAATCTATAAAGCCATTCTTAATATAATTGAATGTCAAATAAGAAACAATACAGACAGCAATGAAAATATACAATGTTTTTCTTTGAACTCTATTTGATACATCCATATTGGTATATCGACCTGTTTTCACATTCCAGATAATCCAAATAATTACCGGAAGAATGGTCATGAGTAAAATAGGCAAAAAGTGGGTGAAAGCTTCTTTAAAGGTGTAATTCTGAATACTGAAATACACGAAATAGATAACCAGAGAAACGAGAGGATTAAAAAAATCTGAGATAATTCTTGAAACAATGTGTAGTAATGAGGTCTTTTTTTCTTCCATATTGAAGTTTGTGATGTAAATATAACATTATAACTAAAAAAACAATTGCTCTATATATAATAAAAACAAAGTTTTTTTTATATTTTTGCTCAACTATTTCATAATAAATAAGCAAGAAGCTCGCACATGAAAGAATTTTCTAAAGAGGTATACCTTAAGTGGTATGAAGATATGACAATGTGGAGAAGGTTTGAAGACAAATGCCGTTCTCTTTATCTAAAACAAAAAATCAGAGGTTTTTTACATTTGTACAACGGTCAGGAAGCTATTCCGGCTGGTTTTACACATGCAATGGATTTAACTAAAGACAGCATGATCACTGCTTACAGATGTCACATTCATCCGATGGCAATGGGAGTAGACCCAAAAAGAATCATGGCAGAACTTTGTGGTAAAGCTACAGGTACTTCCGGAGGTATGGGTGGATCTATGCACATTTTCAGTAAAGAACACAGATTTTATGGAGGTCACGGTATTGTAGGAGGTCAAATTCCTTTGGGAGCAGGTATTGCTTTTGCAGATAAATATTTTGACAGAAAAGCAGTAAACATCTGTTTCTTCGGAGACGGTGCTGCAAGACAAGGTTCTCTTCACGAAACTTTCAACATGGCAATGAACTGGAAACTTCCGGTAGTATTTGTGGTTGAAAACAATCAATATGCGATGGGAACTTCTGTAAAAAGAACTGCTAATCACGAAGATATCTACAAACTAGGATTAGGTTACGAAATGCCTTGTTTAGCTGTTGATGCAATGGATCCTGAGAAAGTAGCTGAAGCTGCTTACGAAGCTATAGAAAGAGCTAGAAGAGGAGACGGACCAACTTTCATCGAAGCAAGAACGTACCGTTTCAGAGGTCACTCAATGTCTGATGCTGAGCCTTACAGATCTAAGGATGAAGTTGCTATTGCAAAAAAAGACGATCCAATTGAATTGATCAAAGCGAGAATCTTAGAAAACAACTGGGCAACTGAAGAAGAATTGGAAGCTACAGATAACAAATCAAGAGACTTCGTAGAAGAGTGCATCGAGTTTATGGAAAATTCTCCCTACCCGACTGCAGAAAAAATCTACGAGTATGTTTACGCTCAGGAAGATTATCCATTCTTAGACAAATTAGAAAACTAAACGATAATTAAGTCAATTTGAAAATTTGAAAATGAGGTCATAAACACATCCTTTTTTAATTTTCAAATTCCCAAATTTTCAAATTAATAAAAATATGGCAGAAGTTATTACAATGCCACGTCTTTCCGACACTATGACGGAAGGTAAGGTGGCGAAATGGCATAAAAAAGTAGGAGATAAAATAAAGGAAGGAGATATTTTAGCTGAAATTGAAACGGATAAAGCGGTTCAGGATTTCGAATCTGAAATTGAAGGTACACTTTTATTTGTAGGAGTTGAAGAAGGTGCTGCTGCGGCAGTAGATTCTATTTTAGCAATTATCGGTCAGGAAGGTGAAGATATTTCTTCTTTAAAAGGAGGAAGTGCTCCGGTAGCTGAAGGTGCTTCTGAAGAGAAAAAATCTGAGGAAGAGTCTAAAACTGAAAACGAATCTACAAGCGTTGAGCAGACTTCAGCAGAAGTTCCTGCAGGAGTAGAAGTAATTACGATGCCTAGACTTTCTGATACAATGACAGAAGGTAAAGTAGCCAAATGGCATAAAAATGTTGGAGATACAGTAAAAGAAGGAGATCTTCTTGCTGAGATCGAAACAGATAAAGCAGTTCAGGATTTCGAATCTGAATTTAACGGAGTTCTTCTAAAGCAAGGTGTTGAAGAAGGCGGAGCTGCACCGGTTGACAGTGTGTTAGCAATTATCGGCCCTGAAGGAACTGATGTTTCAGGAGTTGGAGCTGCAAAACCGGCAACAAAATCTGAAGACAAACCAGCTGAGCAAAAATCTGAAGCGAAAGCAGAAGAGAAATCGGTTGCACAAACTGCAAATACTTCTTCATCGGACAGAGTAGCTATTTCTCCTTTAGCTAAAAAAATGGCTCAGGATAAAGGCGTTGACATCAACAGTCTTCAAGGTTCTGGTGAGAACGGAAGAATTGTGAAAAAAGATATTGAAAATTATCAGCCTTCACAAAAAACTGAAGCTGCTCCGGCACAAACTCATGCGGCTGCTCAGGTTGCTTTAAGCTTTGTACAGGGAGAAGATACAGAAACTCCAAACTCTCAGGTAAGAAATATCATTGCTAAACGTCTTGCTGAAAGTAAATTCTCTGCTCCGCATTATTATCTAATGGTTGAAATCAACATGGATAAAGCGATTGAGGCAAGAAAAGAAATCAACTCATTGCCGGATACTAAAATTTCATTCAATGATATGATCATTAAAGCGACAGCTGTTGCTTTAAGAAAACATCCGCAAGTGAACTCAAGTTGGGCAGGAGATAAAGTAATTCACAGAGGAAACATCAATGTTGGAGTAGCAGTTGCAATTCCTGACGGATTGGTAGTTCCGGTTCTGAAAAACACAGACCAGATGAATTACACTCAGATTTCTGCTGCTGTGAAAGATATGGCGGGAAGAGCAAAATCTAAAGGTCTTAAAGCAAACGAAATGGAAGGTTCTACATTCTCTATCTCAAACTTAGGAATGTTCGGAATTGAAACTTTTACAAGTATCATTAACCAACCTAACGCTGCAATTCTTTCTGTAGGTGCAATCATCGAAAAACCAATCGTAAAGAACGGTCAGATCGTTGTGGGAAATATTATGAAACTTTCATTGGCATGTGACCACAGAGTGGTAGACGGCGCTACGGGAGCTCAGTTCTTACAGACTTTAAAAACATATTTAGAAAGTCCATTAACATTGTTACTGTAATTTTCTTTTTATATTATACTAAAACCTCTCATCTCGAGAGGTTTTTTTGTTTTAAATTTTACCTATTAGTGCAATTCTTAATTTTGCTTCTAACTTCTAACTTCTAACTTCTAACTTCTAACTTCTAACTTCTAACTTCTAACTTCTAACTTCTAACTTCTAACCTAAGACTCTTTGCCAATAGAGAATAATATCCTATTTTAGTGAAAAAATTTAAATGAAGAAAATTATTTTCGGAATGCTTTCTTTTTTCAGCATTGCAACCTACTCCCAAAATCAGCGGTTTTCTTATGAGTATAAGTTTGTAAGAGATTCCACAGAAAAAGATAAAGTTGAAACTGAAGTGATGCTTTTAAATGTGTTTTCTAGAGGTTCTCAGTTTTACAGTAAAGATACTTTTGATTCTGATTCAATCATCAATGAGGAATTTAAAAAACAATCTAAAGGTGGAAGTATGGACATCAATTTAACTGGATTTAAGGCAAAAGGAAAAGTGAGATATCAAATTGAGAAAAATTATCCTGATTATTCTGTAAACTTTTTCACACAGTTGGGTTCTTCGGAATATATGATCCAAGAATCTAGAAAAATAGATTGGAAAATATTGCCTGAAAATGAAAAAGTGGGTGAGTTTAACACTCAGAAAGCAACTTGCAGCTATGTCGGTAGAGTTTGGACCGCTTGGTTTACTACAGACATCCCAATTCAGGATGGGCCACATAAATTTCATGGTTTACCTGGTTTGATTGTAAAATTGGAAGACAAAACTAAATCTCATACTTATGAACTGAAAGGGGTGAAAAAATTTGGTGATGAAAGTGAATGGAAAAGCTTCAAAGACAAAGAAAGGTATGAGCCATTAATTGTTTTAAATGATAAAAAATACAAGAAAGTTTATTTGGATAATAGGGCAGATCCTAATAAAGGATTAAGAAGTCTTTTAGCAGAAGGCGGAAAAGTTGAAATGAAAGATGCTTCTGGAAAGGTCATGGATACCAATCAGATAATGAAGGATAGAGAAAAGAAACAGGTTGAAGCAAACAAGAAAAATAATAATCCGCTGGAATTAGACTTATTAAAATAATTTAGAAATATTTTAAATGATACAAACTAAAACATTACTAGTTACTATTTTTACATTTTTAAGTCTATATCTTACTGCACAAAGCCAACGATTTGCATATGAATATATATTCGTAAAAGACTCTACAAAAATGAATGACAAAGAGTCTGAGCTTATGTATCTTGATGTCGCCAAAAAAGGTTCGAAATTCTTCAGCCAGAAAAGAGAAATAGCAGATTCTCTACATTTGGAGATTGTAAAAAATCAAAATAAAGATTTTAGCGGAATTGACTATGGATTAGTTGTATATGTAGTTGAAAAATCTTATCCTGATTTTAAAATAAATTTATTTGATAACCTTGATATGAGTAAATACAAGATTTCTGATAATCGCAAAATGGATTGGAAGATTCTTTCGGAAAAAGAAACAATTGGAGATTTAAATGCCCAAAAAGCAACCTGTAATTTTGCCGGAAGAACGTGGACAGCTTGGTTTGTATCTGACATTCCCATCCAGGATGGCCCTTACAAATTTAATGGTTTGCCTGGATTAATTATTAAAATTGAAGATAAAACTAAATCGCATTTATTTGTTCTGAAAGAAATCAAAAAATTACGGTCTGATCAAGAATGGAAAAGTGACGGAGAAAAGAAAAGTTTTAATGCCATAATTGCAATAGATCAGGAAAAATACAAGAAACAGTTTAAAGATAACAGAGAAAATCCAACCAAAGGTATGCGTCAAATGATGTCTGGAGGTAATAAAATAATGATGATCGATGAAAAGGGGAAGCCTTTGGACATTGAGGAAATGATGCGTGACATGGAAAAAAATGCTAAAGCAAATAATGCTAAGAACAATAATGTTTTAGAACTTGAGTTATTACAATAATTAAATACAAATAATGAAAAACCTATTACTTACAATTTTTACTTTCTTAAGTATTATATTGTATGCACAAAATCAAAGATTCAGCTATGAATATAAATTTGTGACCGATTCTACAGCAAAAGATAAGTCTGAAACAGAACTGATGTATCTAGATATTTCAAAAAACGGTTCTAAATTTTACAGCCGCAATAAAGCTGTAGCAGATTCGCTGATGAAAGAAATGGATAAAAAAGGCAGTCATGATTTTGAAGGGATTAAGTTTAGCAAAGTACAGTATGTTGTCGAAAAAAGTTATCCCGAATATAAAGTTCATTTCTTCAATCAAATTGATATGGATGAGTACAAAGTTTTTGAAGACCGAAAAATTGACTGGAAAATTCTTCCGGATAAAGAAAAAATCGGCGAGTTTACTGCTCAGAAAGCTGTCGGTCAGTTTGCTGGAAGAAAATGGACAGCGTGGTTCACTACTGATATTCCTTTTCAGGATGGGCCATACAAATTCAACGGTTTGCCTGGATTGATTGTAAAAATTGAAGATAAAACAAAATCACATTCTTTTATTTTAAAAGAGGTGAAAAATTTAAAACCAAATGAAGTCTGGATTAGTGAAAATGATCAAGAGAGATTCAGGCCAATAATTATTTTAAATACAGAGAAATATAAAAAACAGTTCATTGACCAAAGAAACAATCCTACAAAGGGTATGAGGCAGCTAATGTCACAAGGAGGAAAAGTTACTTTTACAGATGCAAACGGAAAAGAACTTGATACCAGCAAAATGATGAGAGATCAGGAAAAAAGAGCTAAAGAAAATAATGCTAAAAATAATAATCTTCTTGAACTCGATTTATTACAATAAAAAAACGCCCGAAATTTTGTTTCGGACGTTCATATTTTTAAGCTAAAAATAATTAAGCTAATTTCTGAGAATCTGCAATAAACTGAGCCAATCCACTATCTGTTAACGGGTGCTTCAATAAACTCAAGATTGGAGGAAGCGGAGAAGTGATGACATCTGCACCGATTTTAGCACAGTCAATAATGTGCATTGAATGACGGATAGATGCTGCCAGGATTTCAGTTTCGTACATATAATTATCAAAAACCAATCTGATTTCTTCAATTAGATTTAAACCATCTGTAGAAATATCATCTAACCTTCCTAAGAAAGGAGAAACATAACTAGCACCTGCTTTAGCTGCTAAAAGAGCCTGCCCAACAGAGAAAATCAAAGTACAGTTGGTTCTGATTCCTTTATCAGAAAAATATTTCAATGCTTTGATACCGTCTTTGATCATTGGAATTTTCACCACGATATTTGGGTGAATTGCTGCCAACTCATCACCTTCTTTGATCATTTCTTCGTAAGTGGTAGAAAGTACTTCCGCAGAAATATCTCCGTCTACGATTTCGCAAATTGCTTTGTAATGATTTTTAATCGCTTCAGCTCCTCTGATTCCTTCCTTAGCCATCAATGATGGGTTTGTGGTTACACCATCCAGAATCCCAAGATCTTTAGCTTCTTTAATTTGCTCTAAGTTTGCAGTGTCAATAAAAAATTTCATTATGTATAATAGATTTATTACCGCAAAGATAATGAATACTTTGTAATTAAATATTGAGATTATATTACAAAACGGTTTTGGAGATTCTACAATTTATCATCAGTATTCTAAAAAATGTAACTTTGTTCTTCATGGAAAATAATCATTTCACAGCCAAGTTAGAGATTATAGGAATCAATCCTTTTGTTTTTGTACCTGAAGAAATTTTAAATAAAATATTCGAAAAAGCGGGTAAAAATAAGAGCCCGATTCCTGTAAAAGGATTTATAATGGAAAGGAGTTCAGACAAAATTTAATGAAATATCTTGGAGAATGGAGGTTGTATATCAATGTAACGATATTAGAAAATTCACCAAAAAGAATTGGTGAAGTGCTTGATGTTTCTATTGCTTAGGATGATGCTGAAAGAACTCTTACCATTCATCCGGAATTGGATAAAGCAATTAAAAATAATCCTACGGCGTTAGAAAATTTTGAAAATCTCATCCCTTCCAGAAGAAATGAGCTCATTAAATATATTAACAATCTTAAAACTGAAGCTGCAATTCAAAAAAATATAATTAAAATTGTCACTCATCTAAAAGGTGAAACAGATTTTTTTGGCAAGAAAATTAATTAAAAATAAAATTCATCTGCTATTGGTAAAAAACAAAATCCAGAAAAATTTTCTGGATTTTACTTTAACTATGAATTTAAAGCTTGGTTAAGTTTTACAGCATCCTGATTTGTAGGATCGTATTCTATAGATTTAGCGATATGTTCTTTTGCTTTGGTAGGATCGCTTTTTTGTTCTGCGAATGCAATATAAAAGTATGCATAAGCAAGATTTTTCTTATTCTGTTCGATCTCTGCAGGTTTTACAGTCGCGATATATTTTTCGTATGCAAGTTTTGCATTGGCATCATCTTTAGCAGATTGATATGCGTAAGCCTGGCTGTAATAAGAAGGTGCCCAATCTGGTAACAAAACAGATATTTTCTTCCATGTATCCACTGCATTTGTCCAGTCTGATGCATCCTGATACGCTGTAGCTAATTTTGCTAATGCTTCCGTATCTTTCGGATTTGCCTCAACTTGCTTTTTTAAACCCTCAATCGCGGGATTTGTTTGTACTTGGGCTGTCGTAGAAGCGGTAACTTTCACACTATCTGTTTTTGGCGAAGTTTGGGCAACAAGAACTCCTGTACTTCCTATCATCATTAAACCTACAAATAATTGCTTAATATTAATTTTAATCGTTTTCATATTTCTTACATTTTTAAAATTGTAAATATTAAAGTTCAAGAATAATTCCATTAAAAAGAAAGTTTTAGAACCTTTAAGTTTTTTTTGAAGGTATTAAGAGCCTGTTTAAATTTTATACAATAAATTTTTTATGGCAGATAATTTGACCATATTTTCTGAATTTTCCATTAGCAGTTCATAATTCCTGCACAATCTTCGGTCGTTATCAAACCAGGAAAAAGTCCGTTCAATAATCCATCTTTTAGAAATGGGTTTAAACTCCCATTTCTTTTCATCACTTCTCATGACCACATTGATCAAATAACCAAATTTATTTTTCACCTGTTCTGTGATTTCTCCTCTATAACCGCCGTCCGCAAGAATAATCTTCACCGGACTTAAGAAATACGCCAAAGTTCTCATGAGAAAATCTACAGCTTTACTGTCATGAATATTGGCTACAGTAACCATTATTGCTAATAAAAATCCGTTTTTGTCAACCACCACATGTCTTTTAATGCCTTTTACTTTTTTGTTCCCATCAAAACCATTTAATGAACGATTGTTTCCCCATCTTACACTTTGACTATCCATTATGCCTAGACTTGGTTCTCTATTTTGATTTAGTTTTAATCTGACTGTTTCTCGTAATTTCGAAAGAAGCAGATCAAAATCCTCTGCATTTGCCCATTTGCTGTAATAATAATAAACCAACTCCCATTTGGGAAAATCACCAGGCAACATCCGCCATTGACATCCGGTTTTCACTAAATACATAATGGCGTTCCAAATGATTCTTAAATCATATTTTCGTTTTCTATTATTGAGGTTCAAAGTCTTTTTTATAAATTGCCACTGATTGTCAGAAATGTTTGTAGAGTAGTGTTTCAATGTAGCTTAATTGATTAGTTACCAACAAGTTACGAAAAATAAAACACATAAACAACTGACAATCAATTTTTTATACGTTTATTTTATAAAGATAAACGCCATATAACTTTTTCTAATTTAATTTTTAAACAGGCTCTAACAGTTAACAGACTTTTTTTAGCGTATTTTTTGATTCTTACCTTGTTTGAGTTTATCTTTGTTTTATAACAAACCTATTATCTTTCATCTTATGAACATAATATTAGCTTCAACTTCTACACTTTTTGGTGGAGAGTATCTTGAATATTTAAAAGAAGAACTTATTGAATTATATAAAGGAATCGATGAAATTATTTTCATTCCATTCGCAAGACCCGGCGGAATTTCACATGATGATTACACCGTAAAAGCAAAATATTTTTTCGAAACTATTAATATTAAAGTAAAAGGTTTGCATGAATTTGAAGATAAAATTGAAGCTCTACATTCAGCAAAAGGATATTTTACTGGCGGCGGAAACACTTTTTTGCTGGTTAAAACGTTGCATGAAGAAAACCTTATGACTATTTTAAAGCAAAATGTGGAAAATGGAAAACCATATTTAGGATGCAGCGCCGGAAGTAATATTGGCGGGCAGAACATGAAAACAACCAACGATATGCCGATCGTTTATCCTCCAAGTTTTGAGTGCATGGGATTGGTTTCTTTCAATATCAATCCGCATTATCTCGATCCCAATCCGGATTTAAAACATAACGGAGAAACCAGAGAGACCCGTATCAAAGAATTTTTAACCCAAAACGACATCAAAGTTGTCGGACTTCGAGAAGGAAGCTGGATCAGAAGAATAGGTGATACAATTACTGTTGAAGGAAGCGAACTGACGAGGATTTTTGAGAAAGGAAAAGAGCCTTATGAAATAGAATCTGGCAGTCAGCTATAATTTATAGTTTATACTTTTATATTTGAATAAACAATTCTTTAATGAAAAAATCGCTTGCCTTAATCATATTCTCCACACAAATTATTTTTGCTCAAAATTTTGCTCAAAAATTAGATGATGCTACAAAAAATCTGATGAATTCTTCATTGGCTGTTTCATCAAATCTATCTTTTTATGTTTCAGATGAAAGCGGAAATTTGATTTACGAATATCAGGGGAGTAAAGGTTTATCAACGGCTTCAACCCAAAAAATATTTACTGCAGCAGCCGCTTTGGAAACTTTAGGTAAAAATTATACTTACAAAACGACTTCGGCATACTCAGGAACGATTTCTAATGGAAATTTAAACGGAAATCTTTTCATCACATCAAATGGTGATCCTACGCTAGGAAGCTGGAGATATGATGGCTATAAGCCTGAAAATTTCAAACAAAAATTGTTAGAAGCCATCAAAAAATCAGGAATTACAAAAATTTCCGGTGATTTAATTATTGATGATTCTTATTTTGACCATCAGACGATTCCCGGAGGTTGGCCTTGGGATGATTTGGGGAATTATTATGGTGCTGGGGTTTGGGGAGTCAATTGGCGTGAAAATCAGTTTGACATCAATATCAACGGAACAGATTTTAAAAGTTTCTCTTATCCTTTAGCCGGAATTAAATGGCTGAATGATTTGAAAGCAGCCGGAAGTTCAGATCAAAGCTTGATTTTTACGGCTCCACATTCTGAGGTGGCTTTAATTAATGGAAGTCTGCCCGCAGGAAAAGTGACCACAGTTTCGGGTTCTGTTCCCAATCCGCCTTTGCAATTGGGCGTAGAAGTTCAAAAATGGCTGAAAGATTCCGGAGTTGAATTTTCGGGAAAAGTTTTAACAAATTCTCAAATTGAAATTGAAGGAAAGAAAGCTATAGAATTTCCAAAAAATAATATTATTCTGACCTACGAATCGCCGACTTTAGATAAAATCGTTTATTGGTTCCTGAGAAAATCTGTGAATTTATATGGGGAAAATTTAATTAAAACTTTAGGTAAAGAGAAAAAAGGTAACTCAAGTTTCAAAAACGGAATTGCTTATCTTACAGAGTTCTGGAAATCAAAAGGTATTAATTCAAATATGATTAATTTCGCTGACGGAAGCGGACTTTCCCCACAAAATTATGTTTCAGCAAAAGCCGAAGTTCAGGCTTTAATTTATGCTAAAAAACAACCCTGGTTTGAATCTTATTACGACGGATTTCCTACTCAGGACAACGGTATGAAAATGAAAAGCGGAACGATGAGAGATACAAAATCATACGCAGGATATCACGCTTCAAAAGATGGAAAAAAATACGTTTACGCAATTATCATCAATAATTATCAGGGAAGCGGAAGTACAGAATTGCAGAAAATTTTAAATCTTTTAAAATAAATACAATTGAAAAAAAGATCCATTTTTGCCAGATTCAACAACTGGTTTATTTTTTCTTTGATGACGTTGGTTGTTGTATCCATCGTTATTACTTCTACCTTGGTTGTTAATTATTTGAAGAAAGATGAAGTAAAGCGAGTTGACATTTTGGTTAAAGCTCTAAAATTTCAACAAGATGTAACACCAAGTTTGGAAGTTCAGGAACTGCTTCTTGCAATTTACAGCTCCAATACCACAATTCCTGTGATTATTTTAGATAAAAATGATCAAATCATAGAATATAAACATTTACCAAAAGAGATTGGTGATGACTCCAAAAAAATAATTGCTTTAGCAAAAGGAATGGCAAAAAAATATCCTGCGATAGAAATAATCGTGCAGGGTGGAAATAATCAGTTTGTTTATTATGACAATTCAGAAATGCTTAATAATCTACAATATTTTCCTTTTCTGCTAGGTTTTTTTGTTTTGTGTTATTTTCTATTTTCATTCTGGTTTTTAAGAACGGTAAAGAAAACCGATGAAGGCTATCTTTGGGCAGGTTTGGCAAAAGAGACTGCACACCAAATTGGTACTCCATTGTCATCAATGATGGGGTGGATGGAAATTATGAAACTTGAAAACCCTGATTCAGAAGGAGTTCATGAAATAGAAAAAGACATTGAAAGACTGAGAACGATTTCTGAAAGATTCTCAAAAATTGGTTCTGTTCCCGAATTGAATGACATGAATTTTAACGAAACGATTCGTGAAAATTATGATTATTTAAAAACCAGAATTTCAAATAAAATCGACTTTACTCTTCTGCTTCCAACGTACAATATTTTGGTTCCGCACAATAAAATTCTGATGAGCTGGGTGATAGAAAATTTGGTCAAAAATGCCGTGGATGCAATGAAAGGTGAGGGTGTTTTACAAATGTCAGTTTTTGAACGCAACAAAAATATTTTAATAGAAGTAAAAGACAACGGCAGCGGAATGACAAAATATCAGGCTCAAAACGCCTTCAAACCAGGTTACTCAACAAAAAAACGTGGCTGGGGATTGGGTTTAAGCTTAGCCAAAAGAGTAGTGCAGGAATACCATAACGGTGATATAAAAATTTCTCAGACTGAAGTAGGAAAAGGAACAACCTTTAGAATCATCATAAAAAAAGGATAATTTTTAATTAAATCAATAATGCTAAAAGCTGATCAGAAGAAGCCAAAAGCAAAAAAAAATCACTATTTTTGAAGCATGATTAGAGCAAGTAATATCCATAAATCTTATGGTAATCTGGAAGTTTTAAAAGGAGTAGACCTTCATATCAAAGCGGGTGAAGTCGTTTCTATTGTGGGAGAATCCGGAGCGGGAAAATCTACACTTTTACAGATTTTAGGAACTTTAGACAGCCCTTCAAATCCTAAAAACTATAAAACGGAAATTGAGCTCAATGGAGAATCATTCATCAATATGACTGATAAGCAGATTTCAAGATTCAGAAATCAGAACATCGGTTTTGTATTTCAGTTTCATCAGCTTCTTCCGGAATTTACAGCATTAGAGAATGTTTTAATTCCAACAAAAATTGCCGGAGCGAACGAAAAAGAAGCCATTGAAAAAGCTTACGACTTGTTTGAAGATCTTAAAATAGGACAAAGACTGCATCACAAGCCAACTCAGTTGTCTGGTGGTGAGGCGCAGCGAGTAGCTGTTGCACGAGCTTTAATCAATTCACCCAAAATCATTTACGCAGATGAACCCACTGGAAATTTGGATTCTAAAAATGCGGATGATTTGCATCGGCTATTTTTTGATTTGAGAGACAAATACAACCAGACATTTGTAATTGTAACACATAATCCCAATTTAGCTGAAATAACAGACCGAAAATTGGTCATGAAAGACGGAATGATTATAGAGTAAGCTGCTTATTACAATAGACTTTTGACTGACAGCTTTAAATAGTAAAAAAATTTAAACACAATTTTGATGATGAAACAATTTATTTTCTTGTTTCTTTTTATTATTTCATGTTCCAAAACCCAATCTCAGCAGAGTCAATCGGTTTTGCCGGCAACAAAAATAGCAGAAATTAAAGATTTTCTGAAAGGGAAAAATTACAACCAGGAAATTGCGGTTTTTATTAATTTTAAAACACATTCCGGGAAATACAGATACTTTGTTTACGATTTAAAGAATGATAAATTTTTGCAAAAAGCAATAGTTTCTCACGGTTCTGGTTCTGTAGTTTCAAGATCAAATGATTTGAAATTTTCTAATGTAGAAGGCTCTTATCAATCTTCTTTAGGGAAATATGAAATCCGTGAAAGTTATGTTGGTAAGTTTGGCAAAGCTTACAGATTACAAGGTCTTGATTCTACCAATAACAATGCATTGCAACGTGCAATTGTTCTTCATTCCTTTGACTGTATTCCCAATCAGGAATCTGAAAATTTAGCTTGTTTAAGTCTTAGCTGCCCCATGCTATCGAAAATTGCCTTTAATCAAACTGCAAAATATATTGACCAATCAAAAAAGCCAATTATTTTATTTGCGTTTTATTAAATCTAAAAAATTAATATCTACAACCTAAATCATGTCTATAAAATTTCTTGCAGAAGACGACAGACCCAGAGAAAAATTTTTACTGAAAGGTAAAAATTCACTTTCTGATTCTGAACTTTTGGCAATCATCATGGGCAGTGGAAGCAGAGATGAAACGGCGGTAGAATTGGCAAGGAAAATATTGGCGTCAGTGAATAATAATTGGCATCAGCTGAGTTTACTGACGATAAAAGATTTAACTAAATTTAAAGGGGTAGGCGAAGTAAAAGCAATTTCTATCGCAACTGCTTTAGAAATAGGAAGACGAAGAGCTTCGCAGGAAATTCCCGAAAAACCACAAATTTCAAGCAGTAAAGATGCATATCAAATTCTGAAACTTCATTTGGCAGACCTCAGAACAGAAGAATTTTGGGCAGTTTTTCTAAATCAGAGTAACAAAGTAATTCATCTTGCCCAGCTCACGCAGGGAGGTATCAATCAGTCAATTGTGGATATCCGGATTGTTTTTAAAATAGCTTTAGAACATTTTGCTACAGGAATTATCATTTCACATAATCATCCTTCAGGTAACTTAAAACCAAGCGCTGAAGACATTAATATTACAAAAAAGATACAAGAAGCAGGAAATCTCATGAACATTCAGCTTCTCGATCATCTCATCATTACTCAAAATACTTATCTAAGTTTCGTAGATGAAGGCATATTATGATTAGAAGACTGAAATACAACGAAATAGATTATGAAAAATACACCCATTGCTTAGAAAATTCTGAGCAGCGAAAATACTCTGCAACAAAAGACTTTCTGGATATTACTTCAGATAAAAAATGGGAATTATTGGTTTACAATGATTATGAGGCGGTCATGCCGGTTCCTTACATCAAAAAAATGGGTTTGAAGTTTATAATTAATCCAAAACTTTGTCAGCAACTTGGAATTTTTTCGAAGAATGACGAAGTGTTTATTAATGATCAGTTTTTAGATTTTTTTAAAAGTAAATATAGAATTTGGTATTATGCTTTCAATGATGTTAATCAATTTAGCCAAACTTTAAAAAGAAGAAAAAATTATCTTATCAATCCAGAAAACTATGAATTGGTAAGACAAAGATATTCACCAAAACGGAAAAGAAAACTACGACTTGATCATGAAATTCTTGAAAATTCAGAGATTCAAAGAGTGAATTTTTTAGAAGCCGAAAACTTTATCAATGAAAATTCATTGGGTGCTAAAGATGAAAATGATAAAAGGAAATTCATGAAAATCTTTTCCGAATTGGAAAAAGCAAAACTTTTGGAAATAGTTGTTTTTATCTACCAAAAGAAAATTATTAATGCTTTAGCATTGTACTGCAACGAAAATACCATTGCATTATTAGGAACATTTAATGATAAAAAATATGTGAAACTATCCGGATCATCTGTTTTAATAGATCATATTATTTCTAAAAATATCAATTCTAAAATATTTGATTTTGAAGGAAGCGAAATTCCTTCCATTGAAGAATTTTTCACGGGTTTTCGCCCAGTTTTGAAAACGTATCCTGTCTTAAGCAATTCCAAAAAAGACTTACTTAAGAAAATTCTAAAAATCAGGTAATCTTTTTTAAAAATTTTAGCCTTTTACCGCTGTAAAAACAAAATGTTCATCACGCATGATTTTAAAACCAAAAGGTTTCAGATCTTTTTCTAAATCTGATGCGGTATAGGGATTGTGAATTTCTATAATGATGTTTTCAACGCTGGATAGCCATGAATTATTTTTGCTCAACAATTCAATTTCACCACCTTCAATATCAATTTTCATCAAGTCAATATCTGATAGACTGAATTTTGTTTTCAGACTTTCAATAGATATAGCTTCTGTTGAAATACCGTTTTTAGAAATTCTTTGATTATAAGATAATTCATTATTTGAAAAATTGACAAAACCATCCTCAAAGTATGCAGCAGCATGAATGCATTTTATATTTTTGAAAGATTTTGTATTGCTTTTAAGCAGTTCGAAATTTTCTGCAGAAGCTTCTACTGCATATATTTTGGCATCAGGATATTTTAAGGATAAATAAGTGGATGTAATTCCAATGTGCGCTCCCAAATCAACAATTATTTTTGGATCCTTTTTTAAAATGGAAAGATGCTCAGCGTAGGTTTTTTTCCAGAAAACTTCGTAGAAAATATCAATATCACCCTTAAAAGTTCTTAAATAGAAATCGAAACTTTTAGTTCCCATTTTTAGGTGATAAACAAAAGTTTCATTGTTGTTTAAATCTAAAGTCTTTTTTTTAAATCTTGAACTATATCTCTTAGAATTTACAATCAGTGATATCCAGGATTTTAAACTGTTGGTGATTTTTGAGGTAAAAGCTAATTTTGAGATATAGTTATTAAGAGACATTTCTATGATTTTGCGTAATAAGGCTGTAAATTTAGTTAAATTTTATTCTTAATAATGATAATTTTACCCGTTGCATATTTACTTTAAACCACTGACTCAACTGCATTTATTAAAACTTATTAAAATGATGATTAAATAACAAATATTTAGTAATTTTGCTTCCTCAAATTATGACAAATTTTTCAGACTATTTACCGTATGCATTTGCACTGATTGTGGCGATTCCGTTTTTGGTTTTGCTGAGACAATTTGTCTATACCTATATCAATTTAAAGAATCAGGAAATCAAGTTACTTTCTGTAAAATCAAATTCTGAAAATAAAACCCATTCTTACGAAAGAATGACGCTTTTTTTAGAGCGAATGAAACCTTCCAATCTTATTCAGAAATTTGATAAAGATTTGGCAGCTCATGAGTTTGTTTTTTTAACAGAACGTACCATTAATGAAGAGTTTGAATACAATTCGTCTCAACAATTATACTTAACGAAAAATTCATGGCAGAATATCGTTGATTCTAAACTCGCTATCATAGATTTGCTTCACAAAACTTACGAAAGTTTGAATAACAACCCTAATCTTAATGAATTTAAAACCGTTTTCATCATGAATTATATGAATGGAGATGATTACATCGGGGCAACCATTGAAGATTTGAGAAGAGAAATTTTAATAATTGCTTAAACTATAAAAATAAAGATAAATAAATGATTCCAAATTTTAAAGCACATCCGTGGCATGGGATTTCTGCAGGAGAAGATGCGCCAAACGTTGTCAACGTTTTCGTGGAAATTGTTCCTTCAGATACGATTAAATATGAAATTGATAAAGCTACAGGATATTTAAAGGTAGACAGACCTCAGAAATTCTCAAACATTATTCCTGCATTATATGGTTTTGTTCCAAGAACATACTGTAACGAAGAAGTAATGAAATTAGCTGTAGAAAGTGGAGCAGATGACGTTACAATGGGAGATCATGACCCTTTGGATATCTGTGTTTTGAGTTCTCACAATATTCATTCTGGTGGTTTATTGATGGAAGCTATTCCAATCGGTGGTTTCAAAATGATTGACAGTGGTGAAGCTGATGATAAAATCGTTGCAGTAATGGTAAGTGACCACGCTTTCGGACATTTCAGAGACATCGCTGAACTTCCAGAAGCTGAAGTAAAAAGACTAATGCATTACTTTTTAACGTATAAAAACCTTCCGGACGAGCCTGCTAAATGTAGAATTCAGGAAGTTTACGGAGCAGAACACGCTAGAAAAGTGATTATCGCTTCTCAAAACGATTACGCAAGCAAATTCGGAGGATAAAATTCTCTAAATGATAAGTTAAAAGAGTAAATGAATTTCATTTGCTCTTTTTTTGTCTCGATTTTTCAATAATCAATTATAGATTAACAATAATATTTTTTTGGCGCCTTTTCCGCCCTCCATTCCCGCTTTTTTTCTTTCATTGCGAACATAAGGAAGTCATTTACTACAAATTTTGCCCAATCGCAATGAAAGAAAAAAGAGCTCCACTCAGGTCGGGGCGTGTGCAATTCTACGGGTAAGAAGGATTTCCATAATGAAAATCTCGCCTTTTTTCTGATTGATATTAAGATTTTTTCAACTCCTCCTTAAGTTGATTTCTAGACTTTTAATGAATTTACATCATTTTTAATTTTATGAATAGATTTATTTGGTATATTTATTATTCTATTACCAAAAAAATATTAAACTATGGATCTATTTTATTTAGTGCCAATTTTTGGTGTTATCGCATTACTCTACACATTTCTCCAAAGCAATTGGGTAACCAAGCAAAACGCAGGAAATGAACGAATGAAAGTCATTAGCGGACACATCGCTGACGGCGCAATGGCTTTTCTGAAAGCCGAATACAAAATTTTAGCTTACTTCGTCGTCATTGTCGCCATTCTTCTGGCTGTTATGGGAACGACAAATTCAAATTCTCACTGGAGCATCAGTATTGCTTTTGTGATTGGTGCGGTATTTTCTGCTCTGGCAGGATTTATAGGAATGAAAATCGCAACAAAAGCCAATGTAAGAACTGCTGAAGCGGCAAAAACTTCATTGTCGAAAGCATTAAAGGTTTCTTTTGCCGGAGGTTCGGTGATGGGAATGGGGGTTGCCGGATTAGCAGTTTTAGGATTAGGCTCGCTCTATTTAATTATTAAACAGATTTTTGCTCCCGACGCAATGGTCGATTCTCATGAAATGGAAAGAACCATCGAAATCCTAACCGGATTTTCTCTAGGTGCAGAATCAATCGCTCTTTTTGCAAGAGTTGGAGGTGGAATTTACACAAAAGCAGCCGATGTAGGAGCTGATTTAGTAGGAAAAGTGGAAGCAGGAATTCCTGAAGACGATCCTAGAAACCCTGCAACCATTGCAGATAATGTCGGGGATAATGTAGGAGATGTTGCCGGAATGGGTGCCGATTTATTTGGTTCTTATGTAGCAACAGTTTTGGCAACGATGGTTTTAGGGCGTGAAACGATGTCGGACGATGCGTTCGGAGGTTTTGCACCAATTCTTTTACCGATGTTGATCGCAGGAACGGGAATTATATTTTCAATGATCGGAACGCTATTCGTTAAAATTAATGATGATGAAGATTCTTCTACATCAAGTGTTCAAAATGCTTTAAACCTTGGAAACTGGGGAAGTATTGTCATCACGGCAATTTCATCTTATTTTTTAGTTAATTATTTATTACCCGAAACCATGATTTTACGTGGTTTAGAATTTACCAAAATGGGAGTTTTCGGAGCCATTATGGTTGGTTTGGTTGTAGGAACTTTGATGAGTATCATCACAGAATACTACACAGCAATGGGCAAAAGACCGGTTAAAAGTATTGTCAAACAATCTTCTACAGGTCACGCTACCAATATCATCGGCGGACTTTCTGTTGGGATGGAATCTACATTTTTACCTATTATTGTTTTAGCTGGAGGTATTTATGGTTCATATTTGTGTGCCGGATTATATGGGGTTGCAATCGCAGCTGCAGGAATGATGGCTACAACAGCGATGCAGTTAGCAATTGATGCATTCGGACCGATTGCTGATAATGCAGGTGGAATCGCCGAAATGAGCGAATTACCAAAAGAAGTTCGTGAGAAAACAGATATTTTAGATGCCGTAGGAAATACAACTGCAGCTACAGGAAAAGGTTTTGCCATTGCTTCAGCGGCATTGACAGCTTTAGCTTTATTTGCAGCTTTTGTAGGCATTGCGGGAATTGATGGCATTGATATTTACAGGGCAGACGTTCTCGCAGGATTATTTGTCGGTGGAATGATTCCGTTTATCTTTTCATCATTGGCAATTACAGCGGTTGGACAAGCCGCAATGGCAATGGTGGAAGAAGTAAGAAGACAATTCAGAGAAATACCAGGAATTTTAGAAGGAAAAGCAGAACCCGAATATGAAAAATGTGTTGCTATTTCTACAGAGGCTTCACTTAGAAAGATGATGCTTCCGGGAGCAATTGCTATTATTTCACCTCTTTTGGTTGGATTTATTTTTGGCCCAGAAGTTTTGGGTGGATTTTTGGCGGGAGCAACAGTTTGCGGAGTTTTAATGGGAATGTTCCAAAACAATGCAGGCGGAGCTTGGGATAATGCTAAAAAATCATTTGAAAAAGGAGCAAAAATAAACGGAGAAACGTATTACAAAGGTTCAGAACCACATAAAGCTTCTGTAACCGGAGACACTGTAGGAGATCCTTTTAAAGATACTTCTGGACCATCGATGAACATTTTAATTAAATTAATGTCGATTGTTTCATTGGTGATTGCGCCAACTTTAGCAGTAATGCACAAAGATAAAATTGAAGCCAACAGACAAGCTAAAATTGAAAGTCTAACAGGAATGGCAGCTGTTAATTCAGTAAACCAAAACACTGCAGGTGTGAACGCTGTAGTTGCTCCACAAGAGATAATGGGTCAGCTGAATGAAAATGGTGATTTTGTGTATAATACAGGAGCCATTCAGGAAGTTAAACTGAAAGGTGGAAAAACCATTTCTTTAGGAAACCAAAGCCAGCTTTATGTAATGTATGATCAGATTAAAAATAATAAGCAGACAGTTTTAGATCCAAATTCTTGGTACACGATTGAAAACTTATATTTTGAAACGGGTTCAAGTGATTTAAAAGCAGGTTCAGAAGCTCAATTGATGAATTTGGCGGAAATTTTAAATGCTTATCCTAATCTTAAAATAAAGTTAGGCGGCTACACAGATAATTCAGGCAGTGAGGAAGCCAACAAGCAATTATCTAATCTGAGAGCACAAACCACAAAGCTTAAATTATTAGAATTAGGAATTGCTGCGGACAGAGTAGAAGCCGAAGGTTATGGCTCACAATATCCTGTTTGTGAAGCCAATGACACCGATGAATGTATGGCGCAAAACAGAAGGATTGATGTAAGAGTTTTGTCCTTATAATTAAAATATAACTTCAATAAAAATTAAACACCGCAAATTATATGCGGTGTTTTTTTATCTGTGAAAATCTGTTGATCTATGGGAATCTTTATAAATTCTTTCTCAAATGATCCAAAGCCTGAATAATCACGTCGTCTTTTTTAGCAAAACTAAACCTTATGTAATCTGAATCTTGTTTTGAATTATAAAACGCAGAAAGAGGTAAGCAGGATACTTTTTTTTCAATCGTAAGCCATTTTGTAAATTCAACATCGGTCATGCTTTTTGAAATATTTCTGAAATTCACCAATTGGAAAAAACCACCTTCAGATTTTTGCTCTATTTGCAATGGTGTATCTTTAATTAATTCGTTAAAAATATCTCTTTTATTCTGCATGATTTTTTGATTGTCAGACTGATCAAAAACCTCTAAATATTTTGCAATGGCGTACTGGCAAGGTGCATTTGAACTGTAAGAAATATATTGTTGGTGACATCTGAAATTATCAAGCAGTTCTTCTGACGCTAAAAGATAACTCACTTTCCAGCCGGTTGCATGAAACATTTTACCAAAAGAAAAAATAGAGAATGTTCTTTTCTTAAGTTCAGAATGAAGAAACGGACTGTAATGCTCAATTTCATCATAACAATAAATATCATAAATTTCTTCTGAGATCAAATAAATTTCCTGATTTTTAATCAATTGATAAAGTTGTTCCCAATCAGATGCCGTCCATGTTTTTCCTGTAGGATTCTGCGGAGAATTAATGATGATTGCTTTTGTCTTCTCTGAAATACAATTTTGAAGTTTCTCCCAATTTATTGCAAAATCATTATCAAGATCATAATATACAGGAACTCCTCCATTGAGGACAATAGACGGAGCATAAGTATAGTAAGATGGCTGGATGACAATCACTTCATCACCAGGATTCAATATAGATTTTAATGAAGTATAAAGAGCAAATGTAGAACAGGGAACTATATTAACTTCCTCTTTTTTTAATACTAAGCTGTTCGTTCTTTTTAAATTAAATTTAAGGATATTTTCTATAAGCAAAGGGCTTCCTGAGAGCGATTCATAACTGTGACTGATGATGTCGGCTGATTCTTTGAGATAATAGCGTAAGCGAGGGTCAATCTCAAAATCGGGTAGGCCTAATGACAAATCGTAGCTCTGATGTCTTGAAGCAAGTTCAGACATTTCGGTGAAAAATTTAAAATCATTAAATCCGTAATTTTTTTTCATCTCGTTGATCAAATTTATAAAATTGATTCTTAGTTAAAGTTAAATTATTTTTATTATTTTTAGAAAAATAATTTACGAATGAAAAAATTTCTGATTCCTATATTGTCTATCGTTGTTTTATCAAGCTGCGGAACTTCAAAAGTTGCCACAAACGGTCAAAATACGTCGAACTCAGCCAGTTCAAGTTTGTCTAAAACTGACAAGGCATTTCAGTCTGCTTATCAAAACATTAAGCTTGAAGATTTAAAGAGAAATCTTTATGTAATCGCATCTGATGAAATGGGTGGTCGAGACACAGGAAGTGCGGGTCAGAAGAAAGCAGGAGAGTATATGATTAATTATTATAAAAGTCTCGGGATCTCATTTCCAAAAACTTTAGGCTCATACTACCAGAAAGTTCCTTCTGAATATATGAAGAAAAGAGGTGGTGAAGACTTACCTGATTCAGAAAATATTTTAGCATTCATTGAAGGGAGCGAAAAGCCTGAAGAAATCATCGTGGTTTCTGCACATTATGATCACGTAGGAACACAAAATGGGGTAGTTTACAATGGTGCTGACGACGATGGAAGCGGAACGGTTGCCGTGATGGAAATCGCAAAAGCTTTTCAAAGTGCTAAAAAAGCTGGAAACGGACCCAAAAGATCTATTTTATTTCTTCATGTAACCGGCGAAGAGCACGGACTTTTCGGTTCTGAATATTATTCTGATAATCCGGTTTTTCCTTTAGCGAATACGGTTGTTGATTTAAATATCGATATGATTGGCCGTGATGATCCTGAGAACAGAGGCAAAAATTATGTTTATGTAATTGGATCTGAAATGCTAAGCTCTGAGCTAAAAGTGATTAATGAAGCCGCAAACAAAAAGACGGTCAATTTAGAATTGAATTATAAATATGACGACCCGAAAGATCCTCAGAGATTATATTACAGATCAGATCATTATAATTTTGCTAAAAATAATATTCCTGTAGCATTTTATTTTGACGGAATTCATGAAGATTATCATAAACCAACGGACGACGTTGAAAAAATAGACTACTCGATGTTACAAAAAAGAACTCAATTGGTTTTTGCTACGGCTTGGGAAATTGCCAACAGAGAAGCAAGAATTGTGGTTGATAAAAAATAATTTGAGCTCAATATTTACATTAAACCTATAAGAATTTTCTTGTAGGTTTTTTAAACTTAAATTTAAAATGATTATACGAGAAGCCAATATCGAAGATATTCCACAGATACAGATGGTAAGAAATGTTGTGAAAGAAAACACATTGTCTGATCCCAATCTGGTTACTAATCAGGATTGTGAAGAATTTCTGACAGTAAGAGGCAAGGGCTGGGTTTGTGAAATTGATGATATGATTGTAGGATTTTCGATTGTAGATTTAAAAGAAAATAATATCTGGGCATTATTTCTTCATCCAGATTTTGAAAATCAGGGTATCGGCAGAAAATTACATGATATAATGCTCAATTGGTATTTCTCTAAAACAAGTGAAACCGTTTGGCTGGGTACATCACCCAAGACAAGAGCAGAAATCTTTTACAGAAAATCTGGCTGGCAAGAAAAGGGAATGCACGGCAAAGAAATTAAATTTGAAATGAATTTTGATAACTGGAAAAATAAAACAGAGATAAAATGAAACAAACTATAAAATCAATCCGACCTTTTATAGGATCTAAAAATTTTGAAGAAAGTAGAGCTTTTTACAGAGATTTGGGCTTTGAAGAAATGGTTCTCGAAAACAACTTTTCGGTATTTAAAAAACAGGAAATCGCTTTCTATCTTCAGGATTATTATGCAAAAGAATGGATAGAAAACACCATGATTTTCATCGAAGTAGAAAATACTGACGAGTTCTACAAAGAACTTTTATCACTCAATTTACCCGAAAAGTATGCAAGCTCAAAGCTCTCTCCAATTCGCACAATGGATTGGGGTAAAGAATGTTTTCTTCATGACCCGGCAGGCATTTTATGGCATTTTGGAGAGTTTTTCAATAAAGATTAAATCATGATTTACGCATTTGATACTTATTACTACGAAGACTTTGCAAAAACGGTGTGTATAGCTTTTGAAGATTGGAGTTCAGAACAAGAGAACGAAATTTTTAATGAAAAAACAAAAATTACTGCAGAGTACGAAAGCGGTGCGTTTTATAAAAGAGAGCTTCCTTGTATTTTAAGTTTATTAGAAAAAATTCAATTAAAACCAAATGACATCATCATTGTTGATGGTTATGTTACTTTGAATGATGAAGGAAAAATTGGTTTGGGCGGTTATCTTTTTGAAGTCCTGAACAGGAAATTCCCTGTCATCGGAATTGCCAAAAACGGATTTTCTTCTCCCGATTCAAAGAGGAGGGAAGTTTTTCGGGGAGAAAGCAAAACGCCTTTGTTCCTAACTTCAATCGGAATCGACGTTGATGAAGTACAAAAGAAGGTTGAGAAAATGCATGGTCATTTTAGATTTCCGACTTTATTAAAAAAACTTGATCAACTGACGAGAGAAGAATAATATTTTAGAGTTTATAATTTTTATAAAAAGTTTGGTTTATCTGTCTTAAACTTTATTTTTGCGAAAAATAAGTACAAATGAAGAAAATAATCACATCAACCTGTTTTCAAAAGAAAAACCTTTAGGTAAATCTAAACAGAAGGATGATGACAAAAAAGAATCTGCCCTTTAGAGGCAGACTCAGTAGATAGATCTCATTTTTTTTAATTAGACAACAACAAAAAAGCACAGCCGACGATGCTGTGCTTTAAATTTATTTCAAATTTAATTGCAATTCCGAAAACGAAGAGAGCAAAAATTGATTTCATTTCAGTTTTATTACATAGTAAATGTAAGAATATTTTTAATACGCAATATCAATTTAATGTTAAAATTAACAACTTATCCACATTTTTTTGTGGATAACATTATATTAATTAAGCTTTTCAGCAATATACTTCGCCGTATGCGACTTTTTATTTTTCGCTAAATCTTCCGGCGTTCCAGCAAAAACAACTTCTCCACCATACTTTCCGGCTTCCGGACCAATGTCGATGATGTGATCGGCAGATTTCATAATATCGGGTTGATGTTCAATAACAATTACTGAATGTCCAAGGTCGATTAAAGCCTGCAGAGACTTCAATAACTTCTGAATATCATGAAAATGCAATCCCGTCGAAGGCTCATCAAAAATAAACAAAGTCTTATCTGTTGTCACACCTTTGACAAGGAATGAAGCCAGTTTCACACGTTGCGCTTCACCTCCGGAGAGGGTAGACGAGCTTTGTCCCAACTGCAGATATCCCAAACCAACTTCCTGAAGCGGAGTCAGTTTTGTAACGATTTTATCTTCTTTATTATCTTTAAAAAATGTCAGCGCTTCATCAACCGTCATGTGAAGAATATCCGAAATATTTTTTTCGTCAAATCTTACTTCGAGAATTTCATTTTTGAAACGTGTTCCTTTACAAACTTCACATTCCAGCTCGATATCAGCCATAAACTGCATCGAAACATTGATTACGCCTTCACCTTTACATTCGTCACATCTTCCGCCATCAACGTTGAAAGAAAAATGTTTCGGTTTGTAACCCATCATTTTCGAAACTTTCTGCTTAGAATATAAATCTCTGATGTCGTCATACGCTTTCAGATACGTCACAGGATTTGAGCGCGATGATTTTCCGATAGGATTTTGATCGATTAATTCAATATGCTTCACCAGTTTTTTTGGGAATTCCACAGAATCATAATCACCTTTTTTTCCGCCCATTCCCAGCTGAATCTGAATGTCATTAGTAAGAATTTCCTTCATCAAAGTAGATTTTCCACTTCCGGAAACTCCCGAAATCACAACCAGACTTTCTAAAGGTACATCAACATCAATGTTTTTCAGATTGTTCGTTCTAGCTCCTTTGATATGAATAAATTCTTTTGCTTTTCTACGTTTCTCCGGAACTTTGATCTCTAATCTTCCTGTAAGATATTTTGAAGTCAGCGTATCTGCATCTTTCAATTCTTTATAATCTCCGGCGAACACCAATTCACCACCTAAATAACCCGCTTCCGGACCAATATCGATGATGTAATCTGCTGCTCTCATCACATCTTCGTCATGTTCTACAACGATTACGGTATTTCCTAAATCTCGAAGATTTTTTAAAACTCCAATCAAATTTTCGGTATCACGAGAGTGTAATCCTATCGATGGTTCATCCAGAATATAAATAGAACCTACCAAAGAACTTCCCAAACTTGTGGCAAGGTTAATTCTCTGACTTTCTCCACCGGAAAGCGTGTTGGATGTTCTGTTAATCGATAAATATCCTAAACCAACTTTCAGTAGAAACTCAAGTCGGGTAGTGATTTCGTATAATAATCTTTTAGCAATATCCTTATCGTGTTGAGATAATTTTAAGCTGTTGATCATCGGAGACAACTCATCCAAAGGAAGCTCAATCATCGACTGAATATTGTGACCGTCAATTTTCACCCAAGTCGTTTCTTCACGCAAACGTAAACCTTCACAAGTCGGGCAAAGTGTTTTTCCACGATAACGAGACAGCATCACACGGTACTGGATTTTATATAAATTCTCCTCAAGCATTGCGAAGAAATTATTCAAAGAAGGGAAGGTCTTACTTCCATCACCTTTCCAAAGATAATTTTTCTGCTCTTTGGTTAATTGATGATAAGGCTTATGAATAGGGAAGTCTTTTGCTTTTTTAATGAAATCTTTTTTCCATTCGCTCATTGTTTCACCTTTCCATGATGCAATTGCATCTTCAAAAACAGATAAAGCTTTATTTGGAATGACTAAATCTTCATCAATCCCAATTACTTTTCCATAACCTTCACAGGTCGGACAAGCACCGTAAGGATTATTAAAACTGAAAAAATGAACATTTGGTTCAAGAAATTCCAACCCGTCAAGCTCAAATTTATTAGAGAACTCTTTACTTTCCGCTGTTTCAATATTTTTTAATGAACAATATCCTCGACCTTCGTAAAAAGCCATTTGGATGGAATCTGCCAAACGCTGAAGAAAACTTTCATCATCTTCATAAGAAAAACGGTCGATGACCAAATTGATCACCATTCCTTTTTCAGGCGCAAATCCGAAACTTTCCAGATCTTCAATTCCGGCAACATTTCCGTTAACTTCCAATCTTGTGAAACCTGCAAGCTTTAAAATATTTAAATTTTCAGTAAAATTTTCTAGATCATATTCCAAAGGAGCGGTTAAGAGAAATGCGGTGTCGCTTTTTGCTGATTTAATGTAATCAATCACATCAGAAACTGAATCTTTTTTTACTTCATCGCCGGAAACCGGAGAAAAAGTTCTCCCGATTCTTGCAAAAAGAAGCTTCATGTAATCGTAAATTTCTGTGGAAGTTCCTACCGTAGAACGTGGATTTGAAGAAATTACTTTCTGCTGGATGGCTATCGATGGTGCCAAACCTTTAATGTCGTCAACTTTAGGTTTTTCAAGTTTACCTAAAAACTGACGTGCATAAGAACTCAAACTTTCAACATAACGTCTTTGTCCCTCAGCATAAATCGTATCAAATGCCAAAGAAGATTTTCCACTTCCGGAAACTCCTGTAATGACGATTAATTTATTTTTCGGGATTAATACATCGATGTGTTTCAGGTTGTTAAGATGTGCATTCTTAACGAAAACCTGTTTTTTTATATCTATTTCTGTAATTGGAGCCATAGTAAAATTAAGACCAACAAAAATACGAAATTTTGACGGATTTAATTAAAATAAATCAACTGTGAAATAAGGATATTTAATGAATTTTTGTTTTTTAAAATACTTTATAAAATGATATCTTCAAAATATGATATTTTTAGAATTAATAACACTTTACTATTGTTTGATATATTTTTTTATTGTAAAATTGTTCTATTAAATCAGTGTTAAAAATGAGAGAATTTTTCAGACATTTGTATACACATTTAATGAGAAAAAGATAATTTACGTTTTAAAATTCCCCTTTAAAGATGCACATTGCTGCATCTTTTTTCATGACATCTATCATTTGCTACTTAGATAAAGTCTCCTAATTTTGGAAACTTCAAAAACAAACTAAAAGTAAGATGAACAAAAAACTACTCGCAGCTTTTTTTCTGGCCGGAATATACAGTGTAGACGCTCAGGAAAAAACAACCGAAATCGATTCTATAGAAATTCAGGGAAAATTCATTTCAACTCCATATAAAAATGCCAATCAAAATATTTCTGTTATTACGAAAGCAGATATTTTAAATTCCCCGGCAACCAGCATCGACGAAATCCTTCAGCAAATTCCGGGAATGGATATCAGAAGGAGAGGAGCCAATGGTGTGCAAAGTGATATAGGTTTTCGTGGTAGTTCGTTTGAGCAGGTTCTTTTACTACTCAACGGGATCAGAATGAATGATTCTCAGACCGGTCACAATTCTCTGAATGTTCCTGTAGATTTGGAAGATGTTGAGAGAATTGAAATCATTAAAGGTCCTGCAGCAAGACGTTTTGGGCAAAATGCTTATGCAGGAGCCATTAATATTATTACAAAAGCCAATCCCGGAAAACGAGTAAAAATAAGAGCAGAAGGTGGTGATTATGAAACGTATGGTCTTGGTTTAAATGCCAATTTTGGAAATGAAAAATTTTCAAACTTATTGCAGGCAAACTCAAATTCTTCACAAGGGTATAGACACAATACAGATTTTGAAATGAAAAATGTTTTCTATCAGAATCAATTAAAAATAAAAGACGGAAGTATCAGATTACAAGCGGGTATTTCAGAGAAAAAATTCGGGGCAAATGGTTTTTATTCTTCGCCAAATGCCACAGAACAATATGAAGAACTTCAGGCTTCTATCGTGAGTTTGTCTCATCAGCAAAGCTTTGGTAAGTTTAAATTAAACTCGAATGTGTATTGGAGAAGAGGTCAGGATATGTACCTTTTCAACAGAGAAAAGCCTGAGATTTACAGAAATATGCACATCGGAAACAATGTAGGTGGGGAAGTGAATTCAAGCTATACTTCAAATTTGGGAACGACCGGATTGGGTGTTGAATTGAGAAAAGAGTTTTTGGCAAGTAACAATTTAGGCCACAGAGAACGATTTGTTTCTCAGGTTTTCTTTGAACATCATTTTTCTTTATTAGATAAAAAACTGAACATTACACCGGGAATTTCGTGGGCAAATTATTCTAACGAAGGCAACTTCTTTTATCCTGGATTAGATGTCGGATATTCTTTTTACGAGAACAACAAAATATACGGAAATATCTCAAAAGTACACCGAGTGCCAACTTTTACCGACCTTTATTATACCAGCAAAACAGAACAGGGAAATGAAAACTTGCTACCTGAAAGTGCAGTTTATGCAGAAGTTGGGTATCAATATCAGAACAAAACTATTTTAGGAAAAGTAAGTGGTTTCTACAGAGGCTCATCGGATGCTATCGATTGGGTTAAAAACTCTTTACAAGATCCTATTTGGTATGCAAAGAATGTCGGTGATACAGAAATTAAAGGTATTGAAGCTGAATTGAGTCATCAGATTTTCGATTGGATGAAATATACTCTGGGTTACACTTATTTAGATAATAAATTTAAAGAATTCAATGACGGATATTCGAGATATGTTCTTGATAATCTGAAACATCAAGTTGTCGCAAAATTGCAGACCAAATTCTTGAAATACTTTACGAACGAATTGGTTTACAGATATAACGACCGTGTAAATTTGGGAAGTTATAACCTTTTGGATGAAAAATTAAGCTTTAATAAAAATGATTTTTCTGTTTACGTTTTGGTAAATAATGTGACTGATTCAAAATATACAGAAACTTTTGGCGTGCCGATGCCTCAAAGATGGTTTCACCTTGGTTTCATGTACAATATTAATATTAAGTAAACTTAACATTACGGCATTGTTAAATCGTTTACTTTTGCAAAAATTTTTTGGATGAAACTTCTTACAAGTCTTGGTTTTGTTTTGATGATGAGCTTTTTAAACGCTCAGGAACATATTTCCTCTTTCAATGCGTTGACCGTGACCTATAAGTTTCATCCAAAATTTTTCTTATATGCTGAAGGTCAAATGAGAGGTATAGAAGAATATACCTATCCCGATTATTACGAAATTAAAGGTGGTTTAGGGTACAACCTTACTAAAAGTCACAAACCATTTGTTGGTTTAGGGAGATATGCAACGTATAAAGATCATGCAATCGATAAAGAAGAATTCAGGGTTTGGCTACAGGATATTATTGATTTCAAAAAGGGAATTGTGAAATTTGAAAACCGTTTCAGAGCAGAAAAATCTTGGTTTTATGAGCCAAAAACCGATAAGAACTCTGAGAGAATGCGTTACCGTTACCGTTTGAATATTTCAGTTCCTTTAAATGCTAAAAAGATAGAGCCAGGAACTGTATTTGCAAACGTATATGATGAAGTTTTCTTTGTAACTCCTATGAAACCAACATTTGCCAGAAACAGACTATATGGCGGTTTTGGATATCAAGCTGATGAAACTTTCGGTATTGTAAGCGGCTATCTTTGGCAGAGAGAATTTGATGCAAAAGGAAATAAAAACGTTCACTTCGTTTATTTAGCCCTAAACATCAACATCGACGGAACAAAAAGCGAGGAAACAAAAACATATCATTTCCCAGGAGCAGATTAATATTTTTCAGAAAGATAGCGGTAAGCTTTTAGATATTTGTTGAATCTGTGAATGTCTTTTGAGGTCAATTCGCGGTTTACTCTACGCAAATCCATATTATCACGAAGATCATTTAACTTCACTGCAACGGCAAGAGGAGATCTTTCAGTTCTTTTTACAAAGTCATCATAGATTTCATCATCATCATATTTCGTAAGACAGCTGATTGCATAAAGAATATATTCTGGGAAACCTTCGTTTCTTAAATAAGCAAGGCTGAAATCTTCAGGGTTATCTTCTACAACGTCATGCAAAACTCCTACAATTTTCTCATCCATTGTCTTTCCATATTCCATGACACGCATTACGTGGGCAATGTATGGAGCGTGGTATTTGTCTTTCTGTCCTTTATGTGCTTTATCGGCAATTTTTATGGCTTTATGTAGCAGTTCTTCTTTTGTCATCTTGTAAAATAGAGTACAAAAATATAAAACAGCCATTACAAATTCTATATATTTCTAAATAATTTTAGAATATGTTATCAACAATCAAATGATTTTGAAAATTACTTTGCTGCCAGTTTTTTAGCTTTTAAAGAATCTAATGGATTAAAGATCTTAAATTGGGTATTACTCTTTACCGTTGCTTTCAAACTTGAATAAATTTTAGGATTGTCTGGTTTAGCAACCGGCATTTTATACAATTTCACCAAGCTGCTGTCTATAGAAGTCGGTTCAGTTTCAGGAATAATTGGCGAATTGAAATTGTGAAGATCCAAACTGTCTCTTTTTAATGGCTCAATCAGCGAGGTTTGAGCCGATAATAAACCTGACAGGAAGATAAGTGAACCGAAAATAATTTTCATAAAAATTTGTTTGATTTAAAATTATAAAAATATTTCAATATAAAGATGTGAATATCAAAAAAAATCTAAATAGAATTTTATTGCTTTAAAAAAAGAATTTATAGTTTTGCAAATAAATGATGAAATTGTACTACCTGCTTATATATTCTAAATGAAGTGGTAAAATCATAAATTCATCTGAATATGCTTTTGATTAATCAAATTTTGAAAATATATGCACCACAATTTACTCCTTATTCTTTTCCTTCTTTTTGCCGTGATGATGCTTGTTTTACTGGCGAAAAAATTAAAAGTTGCTTATCCTGTATTTTTAGTGATTGCAGGTTTGGCGATTAGCTTTATTCCGGGAATTCCTGTTTTGAAGCTTGATCCGGATATTATTTTCCTTCTTTTTCTGCCACCACTTTTGTATGAAGCCGCTTGGTATACCTCCTGGACAGATTTTTGGAAATGGAAAAGACCAATCACACTTTTGGCTTTCGGGCTTGTATTTTTCACTTCGTTGGTTGTAGCGTATATTTCATCATCCATGATTCCAGGATTTACTCTGGCTTTAGGATTTTTATTAGGTGGAATTGTTTCTCCTCCTGATGCAGTGGCAGCTGCAACCGTAATGAAAGGCTTAAAAATCCCGAAAAGATTATTGACTATTTTGGAAGGTGAAAGTTTAGTGAATGATGCAGCTTCGTTGATTGTCTTTCGTTTTGCTTTAGCTGCGGTTCTTACAGGAACATTTTCTATGCAACAGGCAACCGGACAGTTCTTTCTTGTTGCAGGAATGGGCGTTGTGGTAGGAATAATTGGTGGAAATGTAATGTATGCAATTCATCGTTTTTTACCAACCAATCCTGCTATTGATGCAGCATTGACAGTCATGACTCCTTACATTCTTTTTTTAGCAGCAGAACAGTTTCATTTTTCTGGAGTGATGGCGGTTGTTTCCGGAGGATTATTTATTTCTTGGCGTTCGCACGAGCTTTTCAAAACAGGAAGTACAAGATTAAATATGCTTGGAGTTTGGACGACGATGATTTTTGTGATGAATGCTTTAGTGTTCATTCTCATCGGATTAGAACTTCCCGAAATTGTACAGGGATTAGGAAGTCATTTGGTTTTCAAAGGTTTAAAATATGGAATCATTATAAGTTTGATTGTAATTGCCTTACGATTTTTGTGGGTTTATCCTGCTGCTCATATTCCAAGGTTTTTGTTTAAAAGTATCAGGAAAAATGAGCCAAGCCCCGGCTGGAAAGGCCCATTAATTACGAGCTACGCAGGAATGCGAGGTGTGGTTTCTTTGGCTACTGCTTTATCAATTCCGATCTATCTAGATGATAAAGGAACTTTATTTCCGGAAAGACACATGATTATTTTCATCACGTTTGTGGTCATTTTTATTACCTTGGTTTTCCAGGGATTAACGCTTCCATTAATTATTAAATGGATTAATATTGACGAAATTGATAGTAAAATTCCTGAAGATCAGCAGAGAAAAAAAATTCAGATTCGCTTGGATGAATTAGGTTTAAATTACATCAATGAAAATTATCAGACAGAAATTTTCCAGAATGATCTGATTGAATATTATAAAAATAGCCTCGAAAACGAGATTTCAAACAATCAAAAAAGTTTTGATTCTGTAGAATGCCGTGATACAAAAAAAGATGAAGTAGAGCAGTACCATCACTTGCTTTTAGAAATTTATGCACTTCAGAGAAAGGAGTTATTTAAAATGAGAAAACACAAAGAATTTGAAGATTCAGAAATCAGAAAAGCCGAATTGCAGATTGATCTGAATGATTTGAAAGTAACCGGAAATGAACATTAAAGAGGATTTAAGTTCATTTTTTAATTTAACATGAAAAACATTTTCACATTAATTTCTTCAATGAAGAAGATGCTCTTCTGAAAATTTTCGATGGCAGATACGCTGATAGATTTGCTCCTCAAGTTTTAGCTTTTTTGAAAACAGATGCTGTTTCATTTGATTAAATATCAAACCAAGGAGAATAAAAACTAAAATTAATTAGACTAATCAAAAAATATATTCTATTTTTGAATTTAACAATTAAAAATAATAAACGATGAAATGGTATTTAAAAGTATTAAAACAGTACGCTGATTTTAGCGGAAGAGCAAGGAGAACAGAATATTGGATGTATCTCTTATTTAATATTATTTTTTTATTCGCCGCAGCAATTTTGGATAATATTTTAGGTTTAAAATTTTCCCCAGAAATCCCTTATGGATTTATTTATATGATTTATGCTTTGGCAGTTTTTATTCCTGGGTTGGCAGTTACTGTAAGAAGATTGCATGATGTGGATAAAAGCGGCTGGTTCGTATTAATTGCATTTATTCCATTGGTGGGAGCGATTTGGTTATTAATACTTTACTGTACAGAAGGAACTCCGGGAACTAATCAATACGGTGTAAACCCAAAAGAAAACTTCAACGAGATCAACGAAATTGGTCAGAAAAATATTTAATTCTACAAAAAATCCCGAAAATATTTTCGGGATTTTTTATTCAAATATTTATAAAAGCGTTTCAGAAATCTGGAGCGCTTTATCTTTTAAACTAAGCTTAATAATGCCCTTTTGCAATAAAATGTGCAGCCACTTTTTCAGTTAGTCCTACAACATTCGGATGGTTGGTATATTTTGTAAATCTTCTTAATCCTGAAAGCATCATTCTTTGTTCGTCGCCTTCTGCGAAAGAAACGATTCCTTCTTTGGCAGCTGAGACTATTTTTTCGATTGCTTTATAAAGATTCAACTGAGCCATTGCAACTTCTACAGAATCAGCAGAGAAATGTTTTTCAGCTCTTAAAACTGCAGATTCTGCCATGTAGATCTGGTTAAGAATTTCGGAAGCATTTAATAATAAATGTTGTTGTTTCTCAATATCCATCATATATTTTTGAAGTGCAGCTCCTGAAACCATTAAAAATACTTTTTTAAGATTTGCCAAAATTGCTTTTTCCTCGCTCATCAATTCAGAATAATCAGGAACTTCAAATGATGGAATTCCCATCAATTCTTTAGAAATTGCCATTGCCGGAGAAAGTAAATCCAATTCACCTTTCATTGCTTTTTTGATCAGCATTCCTACAGCCAAAAGACGATTGATTTCGTTGGTTCCCTCATAGATTCTTCCAATTCTTGCATCTCTCCATGCAGCTTCCATTGGAGTATCTTCTGAGAATCCCATTCCACCATAAATCTGAATTCCTTCATCGGCAGTAACCTGAGTAAGATCTGAAACGAAAACTTTAAGAATAGAAGCTTCTACTGCGAACTCTTCCACACCTTTCAATTCAGCTTGTTGATGATTCATTCCTCCAGAAACCAATTCTTCAATCTTGTCTTCAACATTTTTTGCCAAGCGGTAAGAACCAGCTTCACTCACGAAAACTCCGGTTGCCATTTCTGCCAATTTCTTTCTGATGGCACCGAAAGTTGAAATAGAAACCCCAAATTGTTTTCTTTCATTTGAATATTGAATCGAATGGTTTAAGATTCTTCTTTGTCCGTCAAGGTTTGCAGCAGCTAATTTAATTCTACCAACATTCAATGCATTCAAGGCGATTTTAAAACCATTGTTTCTTTCACCCAGCATATTTTCAACAGGAATTTTCATGTCATTGAAGAAAACCTGACGAGTAGAAGACGAACGGATCCCTAATTTATGCTCTTCTTCACCAAAAGTTAAGCTGTTTGGATCTTCCAATTCTGAACGGTTGATCACAAAACCTGTAATGTTTTTGTCATCATCAATTTTTGCAAACAATGTGAAAGTATCTGCAAACCCTGCGTTTGAAATCCACATTTTTTGTCCGTTGATGATATAATGCTTTCCATCCTCTGACAATTTTGCTCTTGTTTTCCCTGAATTTGCGTCTGAACCAGCATCCGGCTCAGTCAAGCAATAAGCTCCGAATTTTGTACCTGTCGCCAGATCCGGAAGATATTTCTTTTTCAATTCTTCACTTCCGTAAAGAAGAGTGGGTAATGTTCCAATTCCAGTGTGTGCTCCGTAAGCTGTTGCTAATGAACCGTTTCCTCCTGAAACGTAATCGCAAGCCAACATTGTACTTACGAATCCCATTCCAAGACCGCCGTATTCTTCAGGCACGGTGATTCCCAGAAGTCCCATTTCGCCTAATTTGCGCATGGTTTCTTCAGTGAGTGCATAATCTTTTTTCTCAAAACGATCATGATGCGGAATTACTTCTCTGTCGATAAATTCTTTCGCAGAATCACGAAGCATTTTTTGTTCTTCTGAAAGTTCTTCTAAAGTGAAGATTTCGTTTGCAGGAATTTCTTTGATAAGGAATTCGCCGCCTTTTAGTGTTTTATCAAGTGTATCACTCATTTTTTTATTTTTTTAGATTATAAAAGTTCGAAAATTGAAGCTGCTCCTTGTCCTGTTCCCACACACATTGAAACCATTCCGTATTTATTTCCGCGTTTTCTCATTTCGTCAAGAAGCTGAACGGTTAATTTCGTTCCCGTACACCCAAGAGGATGACCAAGAGCGATGGCACCACCATTGACATTTAAAATATCAGGATTTAAGCCTAATTCTTTTTTAATTGCAACTGATTGAGAAGCAAATGCTTCATTTAATTCAATCAATTCAATATCTTTTAATTCTAGACCAGCTTGCTTTAGTGCTTTTGGAATGGCATAAATTGGTCCCATTCCCATGATTCTTGGCTCAAGTCCGGCCGCAGCGTACGCAACCAATCTTGCTTCAGGTTCCAAACCTAATTCTTTGACCATTTCTTCAGACATTACGATTACGAAAGCCGCTCCGTCACTCATTTGAGAAGAATTCCCAGCTGTCACACTTCCTCCGTTTGCAAAAACGGGTTTTAATTTAGCTAAACCTTCCAAAGAAGTGTCTAATCTTGGACCTTCATCTACAGAAAAATCAAACTTTTTAGTCTGCATTTTCTGATTTTCATCCAAGAAATTATATTCTACAGGAATTGGTATGATTTGATTCGCAAATTTACTTTCCTGATTTGCTCTCAAAGCTTTCTGATGAGATTCAAAAGCAAATTGATCTTGTTCTTCACGAGAAATGTTAAATTGTTTGGCAACTTCTTCCGCAGTATAACCCATTCCCCAATAATAGTCAGGGTTTGTTTTTGCAATTTCCGTTTCTGGAACAGGTTTGTAACCACCCATCGGAATGTAAGACATTGATTCTGTACCACCTGCAATGATACAATCTGCCATTCCTGCTTGAATTTTTGCTGAAGCAATTGCAATCGCTTCACTTCCTGATGCGCAATATCTATTCACAGTAACTCCCGGAACTTTGTCGGTATTTAATCCCATCAAAGAAATTAAACGTGCCACATTTAAGCCTTGTTCAGCTTCCGGCATTGCGTTTCCTACGATTAAATCGTCAACTCTGTCTTTGTCTAGTTGTGGAACGGCTGCCATCAGTTTTTCGATTACTGTTGCTGCCATTACGTCGGGACGCGTGAAGCGGAGTGAGCCTTTTGGCGCTTTTCCAACGGCGGTTCTAAAACCTTTTATAATGTATGCTTGTTTTGACATTTGTTTATTAATTAAAAATTAGTTTAAAAATTTTTGCCTCGTAGAGGAAAACTGTTAATAGCCATTTGTTTGTGTGTTGCAGAGCTCCGTAGGAGCGACCTGTTAATGTCATTCAATCCATTCAAACAAATATTTCGGATCATAATCTATTTCAAATCTTTCCAAAAAATCCAAATATTCGTTTTTAAATGTTTTGGTTTTATGATGTTCTTCTTGATTCAAAATGTATTTCACAATCGAATCTACACTGCTTTTAGAATAAGAAAATGCTCCATATCCTTCCTGCCAATTAAATTTTTCGTTCATCCACTTATTATCATTAATAAATTTTGAAGAACCTGCTTTAATATCTCTAACCAAATCTGAAATCGTAATCGTTGGCCTCATACTTACAAGGATGTGAACATGGTCAGGCATTGCAAAAACAGCAAATAATTTTTGACCTCGGTTTGAAACAATTCCCGTAATAAATTTATGTAATTCTTCTCTGTTTTCTTTTGAAATCAGGTTTTGTCTTCCTTTAACAGCGAAAACAATTTGAATATAAATTTGGGTGTAGGTGTTTGCCATAATTAACAGACCGCTCCTACGGAGCTAAATTAAAAATTGGTTCTACATTCTATTAACAGGTCGCTCCTACGGTACAGAGCTTTCCTTAATTTCTCAACGGTTTTCCTTTCTGTAACATAAACTGAATTCTCTCTAAAGTTTTTCTTTCACCACAAAGTTGTAAGAACGTTTCTCTTTCAAGATTTAGTAAATATTGTTCGGTAACCACAGTTGGTTCAGAAAGATTTCCACCTACCAGAACGTTCGCCAATTTATCAGCAATCAATTTATCGTGTTCTGAAATATATTTTCCTGTTAACATTTGGTCAGTTCCAACATAGAACATTCCAAGAGCATCTTTACCAAGAACTTTTACTGTTTGTTCGATCGGTTGAGTGTAACCATGTTCAGCTAAACTCTTTGCCATCATCTTTGCCGTCATAATCTGACGTTTTTTATCAACTACGACTACATCTTTTCCTTTTTCAAGAATTCCCATATCGTAAGCTTCATAGGCAGAAGTGGCAACTTTCCCCATTGCAATGTTCATGAAGGCTTCACGAAGTCTGTTGTTTTTTACATCATCACTATGGAACTCTCTTGAAGTTCTCAAAGCAAACTCTTTCGTTCCACCGCCGCCGGGAATAACTCCAACTCCAGTTTCTACCAATCCAATATAAGTTTCTGCTGCTGCGACAACTCGATCTGCGTGCATAGTCATTTCGCAACCGCCGCCCAAAGTCATTCCGTGAGGAGCCACTACAACTGGAATTGAAGAATAACGAACCCTCATCATCGATTTCTGGAAATAAGCAATGGCCATATTCAAATCATCCCAATCCTGCTCAATCGCCATCATTAAAATCATCGCTAAATTGGCTCCAACAGAGAAATTGGTTCCCTGATTTCCGATAACTAAACCATCATATTCTTTTTCGGCTAAATCGATGGCTCTGTTTAATCCATCTAAAACTTCACCACCCAAAGAATTCATTTTAGAACGGATTTCAAAATTGATAATTCCATCGCCCAAATCTTCAATCGATGAACCTGAATTGCTCCAAAGTGTTTTGTTTTTTCTGATATTATCTAAAATAATAAATGATTCCTGACCCGGAATATTGTTGTAGTTTCCTGAGTTTTTATCGAAGAAAATACTTTGTCCGTCCTCGTTAACTTTATAGAAAGATTCTACATTCTTAACCCAATCTGAAACTTCATAACCAGCTTCTGTAGCCAATTCAATTCCTTTTTGAACTCCAACTGCGTCCCAAATTTCGAAAGGTCCGTTTTCCCAACCAAAACCTGCTCTCATGGCATCATCAATTTTGTAAACTTCATCAGAGATTTCAGGAACTTTATGAGAAACGTAAGCGAATAATGCGCCTAAAGATTTTCTGTATAATTCTCCGGCTTTATCTTTTCCGCCAATTAAGACTTTAAAACGGTCAATTGGCTTGTCAATATTTTTAGTTAATTCTAAAGTAGGGAAGGAAGATTTACCTTGAAGTTCGTATTCTAAAGTGTCAAGATTTAAACCGTGAATTTCAGATTTTCCGTCAGCACTTTTCACTTTCTTGTAGAAACCTTGCTCGGTTTTTGAACCCAACCACTTGTTATCTACCATTTTCTGAATATAATCAGGAAGAGCAAAAACATTGTTGAAATCATTTGCTTCAGCCCCGCTGTTACGAACACCGTTTGCAACCATTACCAAAGTATCAAGACCGACAACATCGGCAGTTCGGAACGTTGCAGACTTCGGACGACCGATAATCGGACCTGTTAATTTATCAACATCAGAAACATTGAAACCTAATTTCTGAACATTATGAAGCAAATCCATCATCGAGAAAACTCCGATTCTGTTGGCGATAAATGCCGGAGTATCTTTTGCTAAAACGGTGGTTTTGCCTAAAAATTTAGCTCCGTAAGACATGTAGAAATCTGCAATTTCCGGATCAGTATCAGTTGTTGGAATAACTTCTAAGAGTGGAAGATATCTTACAGGATTAAAAAAGTGCGTTCCAGCAAAATATTTTTTGAAATCATCACTTCTTCCTTCAACCAACATATTAATTGGAATTCCGGAAGTGTTGGAAGAAACCAAAGTTCCAGGTTTTCTGAACTGTTCGATTTTCTCGTAAACCGATTTTTTGATGTCCAGTTTTTCAACGACAACTTCTATAATCCAGTCGGTATCTTTTATTCTCTTTAAATCATCATCAAAGTTTCCTACTTTAATACGCTCCGCAAATTTCGGAGAATAGAGTAGTGCAGGGCTGGCTTTTTTAAGTTTTTCAAAGTTTTCGGAAGCAATTCTGTTACGAACTGCCTTGTCATCTTTGGTCAAACCTTTTTTCTGCTCGGCTTCATTCAATTCAAATGGAACAATATCGAGCAATGAAACCTGCACGCCAATATTGGCAAAATGCGCAGCAATACCGCTTCCCATGATTCCTGAACCTAAAACCGTTACGTGTTTGATTCGTCTTTTCATTAATATTTTATTTTAGTTATTATCGCTTAGTTTTAATCTTTCTAGTTTATTTTATAATTCAAAAAGAGAGAAATTTATTTTCTGTTGTTTAAATCGGAAGCTATTTTCATAATTTCTGTCATGACTTCCTTGAAGGTTTCCAACTTTTCGGGAGCAATTTTTTCCATCACTTTTTTGTTGAAATTCACAACAACTTCCTTAGACATATTTCTTGAGCTTAAACCTTTATCAGTAAGCTTAATGATCACTTCACGCTTGTCGGTAGTGGTTTTTTCTTTATATATATATCCGTTATCCTCAAGGAGTTTGATGATTCTTGTGAGAGAAGTAGGTTCAATTGCCATTTTGGGTCCCAAATTGGTGCTTCTTGTACCTTCTTTCGGATCAATTTTCAATAAGGTAAGAGCCTGAACTGCAGTAGAATCGTGTTCTTGTGCAAGCTCGGTGTACATTTTCGAAACCGCTAACCAAGTCTGTTTTAGAATGAGGTCAACATTTTCTGTTTTTTCTTTATTATTATCCATCATATTTTTTTGCTAATCGGTTTTATCAAATGTAGCAAATATTATGCATGCATAGTATTTTCAAATGTTAAAATTAATTAACAGACTGATTGTCAATTGATTAAAATGTATGATTAGCATAATACTATGCATGCATAGTATGTGATATGAATAATTAAAATACTGATTTAATGAAGCTTTGAGATTAATTTAACTATATCTTCGAAAGATTCACATTGGTACTGTTTATTAGCAAATGAAATCTCCCAAATTGATTCATAATAGTTAAAATTGAACAATGACAAATCTTTTTGGAAGTTTTTTTGAAGCAAAGAATACAACATTTCTTTTTGAATCTGTGGAGATTTTATGGAAGGCGCTACAAAATTTTCGTTTATCTGAAACAGTGACGCACTCGTGAGCTCGTCATGCTGTAACAAAACATCTTCTACAATTCCGGAATATAAATGATTGTCTTTAATATACCACATTTTATCAGCAAATTCCTTTGCCAGTCTCCAGTCGTGAGAGGAAAATAGAATGAGTTTATTCTGCATTTTGGCTAATTTACGAAGCGTTTTAAGAATAATTAATTTATTCTTTTCATCAAGATGAGTAGTTGGTTCATCAAGAATAATTATTGGAGAATTTTGTGTCAAAGCTCTTCCTATAAATGCTTTTTGAAGGTTTCCGTCTGAAAGGTTTCTGAGAAGCGTATTTTTATATTGAGTTAAATCTAATTCGTGAATAATCTCCTTAACTTCCTCTCTGTCTTCTTGTTTCAATTCAAAATAGAAAGGATAGTAAATATATTTTCCGAGCGAAATAAGATCTTCAACCGTATGATTTTGCGGAATGACCGATTTAGAAAACACAACTGCAATATTTTCTGCAATTTCTTTTACCGAAAGTTCTTTTACATTTTTATTATTAATTAAAATTTCCCCTTCTAGTAAAGAGTTTTGATGAAGAATTGATTTAATTAAAGTTGTTTTCCCGACACCATTGTTACCAATCAAGAGACATACTTCTCCCAAATTCAAATCTGCATTGGCATTTGAAATTAAAGTTTTGTCGTAGCCTATGTTGGCTTGATTGATTTGTAGGTGCATTTTTTAAATAGAAATAAAAAAGATAAATAAAATAAGAGGAATGACACTGAAAATAAAATATAAAAATTTATCTTTTTTGACTTTAATTAAACTATAAATTCCTAAAAATAGAGAACCCCACAAGGCAGAAGGAATTCCAACCATAAACCACCAAATATGTCCGTATGAATAAATCCAATGCCTATCTATACTCATTCTAAAAAGTTTTGAATATTCCAAAATTGCAATACTTATCACAAACAAAGTTATGTTTGCGACAATTAATTGTTTTTGTGCTATTCTAAAATTCATTTTTTCAAATATATTTTGTCATAATAAAAGTATCTCTACAAAGTTAGCTTAGATTCCTCTAGAATGACAAAGTTGATGTTTTATTTTAAAATTTAATTATGAAATTATTTTCAATCATCTGCTCAATCAGTAAAATCTGCGAGAAAAATTAAAATTAACAATTCACTTTTATACCTTATTCTGTTTTAAAAGCATCAACAAAATCACAGGAATTCCAAACAGAGAACTGATAACATTTAAAGGAATCTGAGTTTTTTCAGCAGTAATTGAAAATAAAAGCATGATGAGCATTCCCAAAAACATATTCAAAATCCATTGTTGCCAAAGTTTTGACGGGTTATAAATCAATCTGCAGAAATGGGGTACAATGATTCCGATGAATAAAATAGGCCCTAAAAAAGCTGTGATAGAAGCAGATAAGAGTGAAGAAGTTACAATGATCAATATTTTTAAATGATTTAAATTAACTCCTAAACTTTGTGCATATGAGCTTCCTAAAGAATTTCCTATTAAAGGTTTGATGGTTTTAAAACAAAAAAATAATCCAATCCCGACTAAAATCGACAGTACGATAATCTGATTTCTAGAAACCATATTATTCGCTCCAAAAGACCACAAAACATAGTTTTTCAGACTTTGATTTTCAGCATAAAACTGCAAAAGAGAAACGATTGCTCCTGCAAACGCCGAAACCAAGAATCCGAAAATAATCAAATATGATTTGTCCTGAAATTTATTCGACATTGACAGCAGAACGAGCATCAAAAGCAAACTTCCAACAATTGCGGATAGACTTAAAAAGCTGTTCTGTAAAAATTCAGGCAGTAAAATGCTGTGCGAAAAGAAAATGTAAAATGCGACGGATAAACTTGCAACCGATGTAATTCCTAAAATATCGGGCCCTGCAAGTGGATTTTGAAAGTATTCCTGCATCAAAAAACCTGATGTCGGAATTGAAATTCCTGCCAAAAGCATGACCAAAACACGATTGATTCTTATTTCAGCGATTTGTCCGTTTTCAGAATTATGAAGAAAATCATGAAGATTTAAATTTAAAAATCCTGTGTTCAGATTAATGACCGCAGCCAATACAATTGCGATACATAAAACTAAACACAGGATTCTGAATTTTTTCGACATTAAATATAGTTTCTCGAAAAATTATTTAATAAAAGAATCAATTTTTGAATTTAGCAATTCTGAAGTCATCATTCCTAAATATTCATCCGTTTTATCGCCTTTTCTCATATATGTAAATGGTATTGCATCGCCTTTCCATTCTTTAAAATTGTTCTTAAAAAAAGTTTCATCAAGCTGACTGCCGTCTAAAAGAATGGTATTGTTTCTAATGCCTTGTTTATCTACGAAAGTAGGAACTTCAGTATTCCAGACTTCTTTGGTATCCAGACTGATAAATGTAATTTTCACCGGTTGACCTTTCAATTCTGTAATTTTATCTTTAAAATGTGGAATTTCTCTCACGCATGGCCCGCACCAAGTTGCAAAGAAATTGTTTACATATAAAGTGTCATTTTTAGTTTGTAAAAAATCAGTAGTTTGCTGCGGATTCAAGGCTTTTAAAGAAGGTGCTGCAGGAAGAGGTTCTGGAACTATATTTGAAATAGAATCGTTCGCCGCAGTATTTTCCTCCGTTTTTTCAGCTTCTTTTTTACAGCTAAAAAGGGTGACAGCTAAAAGTGTCGATAAAAGTATCTTTTTCATAAGTAAAGTTCTGTTGTTATCATGAAATATACGATGGGTATTTCTCACTGGTTTTATTGGTAAGAAAATTACGTCACAGACCGTTTCATAATTATTTTTTATTTATTTTTGAAATGAAGTATGGAACAACAAATCTATAAAGGAAAACTGACGCAGTTTCACGGCCTAAAAATAGCTAAAAAGGAAGACCTGACCAAAAATACTTTTTCGTTGGAGCTTGAAATTCCGGAGAATCTTAAAGAGAATTTTAAGTTTGAGGCGGGGCAGTTTGTCAGTATTAAATTCAATGCTGATGGAAAAGAAGTTATCAATGATTATTCGATGACTTCGGCGCCGTATGAGGAAAAAATAACATTAGGAATTAAAATTAATTCTCAGAACGGAGCAACTGCAGAACTTTATGATAACTATCAGGCTGGTGATGAATTACTTGTAAGTGAGCCTAACGGTAGATTTACCATTGTTTCGAAACCTAGTGAATTTCGTACTATTATTGGTTTTGCTGCAGGAATAGGGATTACTCCTATTCTGAGCCATTTTAAAAATATCCTTCATAACGAACCGAGAACAAGACTTTTTTTGTTTCTTGGAAATAAAAGTTCTGAAGAACTTATTTATCGTGATCTTTTAGATAATCTTGCTCATCAATATGGTGAAAGGCTTCAGATTTTTTACTTTTATTCTCAGGAAAAAACAGCAGACCAGTTTTTCTATGGAAGGTTAGACGCCAAGAAACTAAATTTAATCATCAATCAAATCCTTCATTTGGATGATACTGATGAAGAATCTACGATTTGGGATGCCGTAGATGAAGTTTTGATTTGCGGAAAAGGGGAGATGATAAAAACTCTTGCAAATGCGTGTTATCATCATGGAATTCCGAAGAAGAATATTCATTTTGAATTATTTGAAGAGTTTAATGATGATATTTATCCTGTGGAAAAAGACTTTCCATTGATTGAAAATGTACAGGTTGATTTTAAAATGTTTGGGAAAAATTATCAGACTGAACTTCCAAATAATAAAGAAAAAATTCTGCAACAACTTTTAATTCAAAAATTCAATGTTCCTTATTCCTGTAAATCGGGAATTTGCGGAAGCTGTGAATGTACTTTGGAAGAAGGAGAAGTTGAGCTTTTAGAAAACGAATATCTTACCGAAAAAGAAGAGGCTCAGGGTAAAATTTTAGCTTGCATGTCGATTGCAAAAACTAAGAAAATAAAGCTTAACTTTGACTTTAGTTGAGAATCATCCGAAACATATTTAAATTTATTTTTTTATCAATAGAATTGGTTTTTCTCTTGATATGTCTTTGTAATGTCTGGGTTTTTGGGATTACCAACGGCAGAACTTACAATAAGATTTCAAAAATTCCGCCACGAGAAATCGCTTTGGTTTTAGGAACTTCTCCCAGAATGCGTTCGGGGCTTTCTAATCCTTATTTTACTAAAAGAATGGATGCTGCTGCATTGCTTTATCATCACGGAAAAATAAAAAAAATCATTGTGAGTGGGGAAAAAAGCAAAGGTTACAATGAGCCGGCTGCAATGAAAAATTATTTGATTTACCAGGAAGGTGTTCCGGAAGATATCATTATTGAAGATCCTGAAGGTTTTAATACTTATAAAAGTATCTTACGCTGCAAAGATGTTTACGGAAAGAAAAACGTTATTATCGTTTCACAAGGTTTTCATAATCTTCGGGCATTATTTTTTGCAAGAAATAATAACATGAATGCGCTAGGATTTGATGCGCAAGATGTCAACAAACCCGAAAGTTTCTACAGAAACCAATCCAGAGAGATACTTGCCAGAGTGATTGCTGTAGTTTATTTTGTATTGGGAATTTCTGCGGACTAGAAAGGATATCCGAATGCAATATTCAGTGTAGGTTTTAAAGGTTGGAAATTATTGAATCTCCACCTTTCGCCATCAGGTTTGTTTGGGTCATAAATTTTATAGGCCAAATCTAATCTTAAAGTAATGTACGCTACATTTACCCTTAAACCAACTCCGCTGCCGACACCCATTTCTCTGATGAATCTATTGAATTTAAACTGATCATCAAAACCGTTGTTTTCCGTATTCCAAACGTTTCCGATATCTGTGAAAATGGCGCCTTCATACATATCATTAAATGGAATTCTATATTCTAAATTGGTTGTCAATTTCACATTACCCATTAAATAAGTTCTCACCCTTTCGTCAACCTGAGAACCTCCGGGACCTAATCCGCCAAAAGCGACCCAGGCACGAATATCATTAGCACCACCATTAAAATAAGATCGTACAAAAGGCATTGAAGAAGAGTTTCCATAAGGAATTCCTAATCCGATAAACTGGCGAAGAACCAAAGTTTGGTTTCCGTTAAATTTAAAATACTTTCTTACGTCAAAATCAAACTTCACAAACTGAGCATAAGGAATTCCGAAAATTGTACGTTCCGGACTTCTTAAAACTCCGCCATCATCTTCTCTTTTTTGATTGAATATACTCGGAATATTACCTGCAACTTCCATTTTCCCATTAAAATAGAATGCGTTTGGATAGTCTTTTTTACCGATTTCGTTATAGATAAAATTATAAATAAAAGATGAGATAATCACATCCTGAGTCTGTCTGTCTTTATTGACAAGCGTTCCCAAGAATGCCACCACATCATCAGCCTTTTTTTGATCTAGTGTAGATATATAATTATCATCTGTAATGATTTGTTCCGAAACCTGATCTCTTGTTAATGCTCCTGATTCAAATTGCTGTTTTAATTGAGGATTAAACGTAAAATAATCATCAAAAACGACTCTTCTCACCGCATCATCATTAACGAAGAAATCATAATAGCTGTCTTTATTTTTTGTTAAACTGAAAAGTGTATTAAATAAAGTCAATCTGTGTGATGACTGATCATTAACGTTAGCAAAATAATTTAAGCCTGTATTAAAGTTAACTCTTCCCAAACCAATATTATTCTGCACAGAAGCTCCCAAAACAATTGATGATGTTGGAGTGTATCTTTTAGGAATGAGTTTATAATAATTAAAAGGCAATAACAAACGTGGAAAACTCAATGAAGCCTGTGCCGAAAGTTCGTAAGCCCAAATTCTGTTGTCAAGATCCCTAGGATTTACAACACGTCCGAAAGTACCAGAAAGACTTGTAGAAAGGTTTTCTGCACCTCCAAACACATTTCTCGTAGTAAGATCAACTGAAGGAGATAATCCCCAATTCAAAAATTGAGAATAATTTAAATCTGTCCCTAATTTAAGTTCATACTTTGGAAGCGGTTTTAGTAAATATAGAACATCGATGATGCTGTCATTCGGCTTTATTGCGCCGCCTTGTCTTAAAGAATCTTTAGCTTTCAGAATGCTGAAATTATTCATAGCCAAAAGATTTCTTTTGGTTAAATCAAGTTGATTTTGATCATAAACTGATTTGTTATCAACGATAATTGCTCTCCAAATAGAATTGGTTTTGTAATTATCATTCATTTTATGAAATCTGATTCTTCGCAGACTGTCTTTCACCGTTTTTCTACCAAAATCACTCGGCTCATCGACGATGGCAACATCTATATTTCCAAATGTAGAACGTTTATATGGAGAATCTGCAGAATCTTTATGAATTTCAAGTGTTAAAGGAACATTTTTTCTATCTTTTAATGAGTCGGCAACGAAATAAACTTCATCGTTTGCATTATTAAATTTATAATAACCGCTTCTTCTCATCAGGTCATTAATTCTGGTCACTTCTTTTTCCAAGACAGTTTGATCAAGTACCTTTCGTGATTTTACAAGAGTTTCGTTGATGTTTTGCTGATAAAGACTTTTAACGCCAGCATCAGGAATATTATAGTAATATTCTTTAATATTGGTTGGGCTGTTATGCGTTAAAAAATAAGTTACCGCTGCTTTTTTAGAAGTTGAATCCAATTCATGTTTAAATTTAACCTCAGAATCCCAATAACCCCGGTAGGTCATTCTTTTTTTAATAGACTCTGCACTTTTGTCTGTTCTTGTCTGATCAAGAATTACCGGTGGTGTTCCGAAATTGTGTAAAATCCTATCCCACAATAAACTTTTTCCAACGCTTTCAGGCATATTGTATTTCACGAATAGTGAATCCCTTAGCTTTTGATCTCTCATTTCACTAGGGTAGGTCAAATATTCACTGAATAATGTATCGTACTTAGGATTTGCAGCATTGTGCAACAAAAGCCCAAGCGGCATGAAAAGCAATTCTTTCTTATTCGGTTTTTGCTGAACGTAATCTTTCAGTTCTTCATCAAAAAACTCTTTCTTATCTTCAAATTGAAAGTTGTTTTTTGTCAGTAAAAATTCACCTTCAGGTACTTTTTTTGTGGTACTACAAGCATAAAGGACACCAACAACAGTTGCAAATGATAGAATTTTATAATATTTTTGAGGAGAATTCTTAAAATGCTTACAGCTCATACAATAAAAGTTTTACAGTCTTTAGATAAAAAGAAGTTCAGGCAAAAATACAATTTGTTTTTGGTTGAAGGGAATAAAATCATTTCCGAACTTCCCAATTCTAACTTTAAAATTAAAGAAATATTTTCTACAAATCCTCAAAATTTAAATTTTAAGGAAACTCTTGTGCATCAAATCACTGAAAATGAACTGAAAAAGATTAGTTTTCTGCAAAATCCGAAAGATTCTGTTGCAGTTTGTGAATTGAATGAAGACTCTAAATTAAATGATCAAAATATCCAGTTGATTTTAGACGGAATTCAGGATCCGGGAAATTTGGGTACAATTATTCGTTTGGCAGATTGGTTCGGAATCGAGCAGATCATTTGTAGTGAAGACACAGTAGATTTTTACAATCCAAAAGTCATTCAGGCAAGTATGGGATCTTTTACAAGAGTGAATATCGTTTATTGCAATCTAGTTGACTATTTATCTGAAACTAAAAATATAAACATAGGAACAGATATGGATGGAGAAAACATCTACACTTTTGAAAAACCTGAGAAAATAAATTTAATTTTAGGAAACGAAGGAAAGGGAATGCGTGAAGAAACCGAAAAATTACTTCACAAAAAAATATCAATTCCAAGATTTGGAAAATCTCAGTCGACAGAAAGTTTGAATGTATCTATGGCGGCAGGAATTATTTTAGGGCAACTCTTTAGAGTTGGAGAGTGATAGATTTTTAGAGTTAGAGTGTCTGGTATTAGTCCTAAGATTCTCCAACTCTAAAACTCTACAAATTCAGATAAGTTGCTCCATACTGGATACACTTTTTGTTTTTTGATAAGCCTCTAGTTTTGTTCTAAGAAATTTCAAAGCCATTGGTGCAACATAAATTAATGCTGCGCCCAAAACTTTCTTTTTCCAGTTTGAGCTTCTCATATTTTTCTTGGCGTAATTGGCTACTAAAGCAGTAACAGCAAGTTTGACAACAGTGTCCATTGCATCACCTTTGAATGCACTTCCGGCAATTCCCATTGCGGTATTTCTGTTTAAGAATAAATCTTTTACTTCTGAGGTCAGCTGTTTTGCGATCACATCTTTTCTGAGAACTGTTGTTTCTTCACCATCTTCATCTATCTTTTCTTTTAGATATTGATCAGTTAAACCATTGGTGAATGCGCTTAAGCTTTCTTTGGTATTTTTGAAAGTCAGCAATCCTTCTAAATCCTCAACTTCACTTTTTAAAAGCTTTTTCTTTCTTCTAAGTTCTTCTAAGCTACTATAATTTCTGCTCATAATTAGTGATTTAAAAATTCTATTACTTTATCGGCTACAACGTTTACGATGCGCTTTTTAAAGGTAACAACTAAAATTGTGATAAGCAAATAAAATGCAGCAACAATTAAGAATCCATATGAAGTATTGTTCAACGCTTTACCGATAAAAAATGCCAATCCAAAATTAAAAAGGATAATAAAAAAAGCAAAAGCAACTAATAAAATAACTAAGTAAGCAATTACTCCTGCCGAAATTGACGACTTTTCTGTCGCCTGAATTTTTAGCAAATCTATTCGCTTTGATGCATATTCTTTTACAGTTTCAATCATTATTTTTTTTTAAAAGTTACAAAAAAAGGAACTTTAATTTGGTCAAAGTTCCTTTTTTTATTTAAATTAAGATGAATTATCCTTTTAGATCATTCAAACCTGTTTCAACGTCTTTTACAATATCAGTAGTTTTAGAAACAATCTGATCTTTATATTTGTCGTAACCATCTTTTACAGTATGCGCTACGCTGCTTGCTGTTTCTTTGAAAGTAGAAGAGATGTTTCCATACTGATCTTTTACTTTTTCAGAAACTTCTCCGTATTTATTTTTAGCTTCTTCCTTTAGGTCGTTGGCTTTGTTTTTAATTTTTTTTCTGGTTTCTTTACCTTCTTCCGGAGCATATAACATTCCTAAGATTACACCTGCCGCAGCACCTGCCAATAATCCTGCTAAAATACCTGCTGTATTGTTTTCTTTTCTAGACATTCCTTGTTTTTTTAATTATGTTAATAAATATTTATACTTTAAAGGTTACAATTAATATACCAAATGATAAATTTGACCTATAAAAATTGTTAATTTTTTAAATGTGTCAGTATACTTTCTATTGTCTCCTTCTTAGTAAGCATCGTGTTATCTATGACAATTGCATCATCTGCCTGCTTTAGAGGTGCAATTTCTCGCTCACTGTCGATTTTATCTCTTGCAATAAGATTTTCTCGTACTTGCTGTTCATCGGCTTCAATGCCTAAACTCAGTAATTCCTGATGTCTTCTTTTGGTCCTTTCTTCAATACTGGCAGTCAGGAAAAATTTAAAATCGGCGTTTGGCAGTACCACTGTGCCAATATCTCTGCCATCCATTATAATTCCGCCTTTTTCTGCCAAATTGCGCTGAGACTGTAAAAGAAAATCTCTAACTTCTTTTTGCTTGGCAATAAGGCTTACATTATCTGAGACTTCGTTTGAACGAATTTCTTTTGAAATATTGATATGATTTAGAAAGAGAACCAACTCGCCTTTATCATTTTTAAATTCAAGTTCAATTAATGAAAAAGAATCGAAAAGCTGGTTAAGATTGATGGTTTCGTCTTCATTCAGACAGTTTTGCAATGCAAACCAGGTAATCCCACGATATAAAGCGCCAGTGTCGAGATGTACAATTCCTAATTTTTCGGCAATAATTTTTGAAATAGAACTTTTCCCTGTAGATGAGAATCCGTCAATCGCTATCACTGGTTTTTTCATACTACAAATTTCAAAAAAAAATCTGAAAATGCAAGAAAATCTACATTGTATTCTTGAAAAATTTAAGTTATAAATTTAAAATTATTCTCCTTGATGACCGCTAAGATCTACAGAAATTCCGATTTGATTAACATTAGAAGAATTGTGATATCTCACATGTGCATAATCGATACGGAATCTTGAAACTTTGAGTCCGAAACCGGCAGAAAGCCCTGAGAAATTTCTTTGATCGGCAACTGCCAATTCATTTCCTCTTCTTACGTTGTATCCCAATCTGAAATTAAAACTTTTTTCTGGGAAAAGCTCCGCGCCTAAAGAGAAGTGATCGGCAATTTTGCGTCCCGCATTTACTTCTTGGCCGTTTACATTCAAATCTGAAGAAATATCAAATTGTTGTAAATCGTGAGCGGTAATGGTAATTGCTAAAGGAAATGCTTTTAATATTTTAGTATATCCTAAATCTATTCTGAAAGGAAGGTTTTCTCTTTCGCCGTTGAAAGATTTAAACTGATAACCGAAGTTTCTTATAACTACAGAAACAACTTCTTTAGTTCGTTTTGGATGATAGGTAACTCCTAAAGTTCCTGCCAATGCAGAAGAAGTGTAGGTATCGATTTTTGAAGTAATAAAGTTTAATCCGCCACCAATCGTCCAGTCTTCTTCAAATTGGTATGCATATCCACCACCCACAGCAACATCTGAAGCTGAGAATTCTCCCATTTCAAAACCGCTGTCATCCGTTCTTGGGATATTTCCGTAGCTCATATAACGAGCATTTACCGTTACCATGTGACCGTTATCTAGATCTCTGGCGTAAGCAATGGTTCCGTATTTTGAGTCTGCGAGATATGCCGTGGCATTTACAGATAGTTGTTTATCAGATTCTTTATTCAGCAAAGCAGGGTTGGCAATGGCAAAAGAGACATCGTGATCTCTCGTTGTAATTGCGTCGCCGCCTAAAGCAGCCTGTCTTGCGGAAACCGGAATATTCAGAAACGGATATACATTTGTTCCAGTTTGAGCAAATGAAACAATTCCCGAAAGAAATAGTGAAAAAATTAGAACTTTCTTCAAATCAGTAATTAATTAATGCAAAAATAATCCTTTTTCGAACTTATCAAAATATTTACTTCATTATTTAGTATTAAATATTTTTCTTTTTTCAATATTTATATTGATTATATTTGCAAAGTTAATTTTTAACGAAATTAATTCTCAAAAACTATTATAAATTTAAAGATGAAATATAAAAGAATCCTTCTAAAACTGAGTGGTGAAGCATTGATGGGGAACAGACAGTACGGTATCGATCCCGAAAGACTGATGGAGTATGCTCAGGAAATAAAAAAGGTAGTTGACTTAGGCTGCGAAACTGCTATCGTAATTGGAGGAGGAAATATTTTCCGAGGTGTTGCAGGAGCTGCAGCTGGAATGGACAGAGTACAGGGCGATTATATGGGAATGCTTGCAACAGTAATCAACGGGATGGCGTTGCAAGGCGCTTTGGAAGACGCAGGAATCAAAACAAGATTGCAATCTGCCATCGAAATGGACAAAGTAGCTGAGCCTTTCATCAAAAGAAGAGCGGTAAGACATCTTGAAAAGGGTAGAGTAGTAATCTTCGGAGCGGGAACAGGAAACCCTTATTTCACAACTGATACTGCAGCGACTTTAAGAGCTATTGAAATTGGCGCAGACGTTATCTTAAAAGGAACAAGAGTAGACGGAATCTACGACAGCGATCCTGAGACAAACGAAAATGCTGTAAAATACAACTCATTATCTTTCGACGAAGTATTCGAGAAAAATCTTAAAGTGATGGATATGACTGCATTCACTTTAAGCCACGAAAATAAATTGCCCATCATTGTATTTGATATGAATAAAGATGGTAATTTGGTAAAGATTGTAGAAGGAGAAAATGTAGGAACTTTAGTTAATATTTAAGAATTAAAAAAATAATAGGCAAAAGTAAAAAGGATTATTTAGTCAAAATTAATTATTACCATTACTTATTGCTCATATTTATTGATGTGTAACTTATCAAATTTTTATTATATAATGGAAGAATTAGATCTTATCGTAGAATCTGTAAAACATGATATGGAAGCGGCTATCAAGCACTTGGATCATGCATTTCAAAGAATCAGAGCGGGACGTGCATCTACGAATATGGTTCAGGATGTGATGGTAGAATATTATGGTGCCCCGACTCCTCTTAATCAGGTTGCGAACGTTTCTATTCCCGATGCGATGACCATCTCAATTCAACCCTGGGATAGAACTGCGATCGGAGCGATAGAAAAAGCAATTATCAATTCAAATCTAGGCTTTGCTCCATCTAATAATGGTGAAAATATCATTCTTAATGTTCCGCCTTTAACAGAAGAGAGAAGAAGAGAACTGGCTAAACAAGCTAAAGCTGAAACTGAAGATACTAAAATCGTTGTAAGAAACGCAAGACAAAACGGTATCAAAGAACTAAAAAAGCTGGAAGGTATTTCTGAAGATGCTGTAAAAAGTACTGAAGAAGAAATTCAGGTACTTACAGACAAACATGTAAAGCTTTGTGACGACCATCTTAAGACAAAAGAAGCTGAAATTATGAAAGTATAACTTTCGGTTTTAATTATACAAAACGTGGCTTTGAATATTTCGAGGCCACGTTTTTTTGTTTTACAGACATTTTATGCTGCCTTTTTTATCTTTATTTTTAAGAAGTAATGCGAAAGTTTCCTGAACTTCTTTTGCAGAACAATTTTTACTTTCTGTATTGGGAATATTTTCAGGATTCGGTTTTGTTGCAGCGCTGGATTTTATGGTAAACTTTTTTTCTAAACACTGAATGATTTTATTGTCTGAAAAATACATTCTTTGCTGAGTGACGTCATCTTTCGTTTCTGGTTTTTCGGGTGTACCGCCGTCAAAACTCCAAACGGTCTCATCTTTAAATACAAAAAACGGTTGATTATCATTAACGAAATAATTTTCTGTAGAAGAAAAATGGCTGTCTGCAGTGAATTGTTTAATGACTTTTAAAATTCCGTTTTCGGAATAATAAACGACATTTCCTGATCTTTCTTCGCACTCATATTTAAAACCAACAGAATCTAACTTCTTTGCAAGGAGTTTTGAATTTATCAGATTATATTCTTTTTTTATTCCATCAACTGAGCTTAAATCATTTTTTAAATTTAAAGAATCGACATTTGATTTTAAGTTTAAACTGTCTGAAGAATTAGAATTTTCAACAGTTTTTAATTCATTTTCTTTTTTGCACGAAAAAATCAGAAGTAAGCCGGAAATCAGAAGTGCTTTTTTCATTGTAATGATTTTAAGATTCGATGATTTCTCAAACAAAAAATGTGCAGTTATAAATATTATCTCTAAAATTCAGATTCAAAACCTGTTTTCAAAGCTTTCTTTTCAACTGCAGATAAGTTTCTTTTATTCACCTCTTCCCAAATTTTCGCGGCTTGGTCAAAAGATTCAATTCCAGCTGTTCTCACGTTGGCAGCCCAAAGTAGAATTGCATAATCCTTTTTACTGAAGTGTTCTTTACCAAATGAGATTGACGTTTCGTTGCGGTATTTCTCTTCAATTCTTTTAGTAAAATCAAGCTTTCCACCAATACTTTCTTTTTTGATGTAAGCTTCTTTATCATTTTGCTGAGCAAAGGTGAAAACGCTCGTACTGACTAATAAGATGAATAATAATTTTTTCATTTGAAAAGAATTAAATGATTAATGAACGTAATTAGTAATGACTTAGTTTTTAACGGTTTGTTTGTCATTCCGGAGGAATCTAAGCTATGTTTTGATTCCTCCAGAATGACAAAATGACTGATGATTTTAGCGTTGTATTTAAAAATGAACATTCTTAAATAATTTAATTAAAGGTAATAAAAAATATGATTTTAACTGTGAAAAAATACTGTTCGTTACCAACTTGATTTAAAATAAAAAGCAACCGCAAAAGCAGTTGCTCAATTTCTATTTGAAAAAAACTATTTACAGTTTTCGTTATAATCTAAAATTACTTCATCTACGATCTGAGGAACATTAGACATCACATCATCAATCTGACTTTTGATCAATCTTCCTAAACCTGATCTTTTTTTCTCATCATTTTTCAGAGAAGCATAAGAGCCGCTTGCAATTTTTCCTTTTACATAGCTGCAATCTGCGGTGATGATTTTTGATTCTTTAAGATCTAATTCTTTCAACTTGCTACCTTTTTTAGAATAAATAAAAGAAGGGTTTTTTCTCATTCTTTCAGTTTCCTGGTCAGCTTTGTCAATTTGACTTTGTCCGGCTGAGAAAGTGGTAGGGTATCCGTATAATTTATAAACCTTTATTTTACCGTCTGTCACGACTTCTGCAAACTGATTACTTTTGGTAAGATTATTAAACGCTTTGATGTTTCCGCTTAATCCGCCTGTTGCTGTGTTGAAACCTTCTTTGGTATTGGTATATTTTACCACTTCAAAATGTCTTTCGTTATTGCTGTCGTCGTAAGCAACGTATTCTTTCAAATCATCAGAATCCATTGTTTTGAACTTTTGCTTTTTCTTAGATTTGTCGATATCAGCTGTAGCAATGAATTTCACTTTCTTCTGATTGACCCACGGACTCATATCGCTTCCCGCCAGTCTTACGATTCCTTCAATTTTCTTTCCGTTTTTATCGACAACGTAGCCATACTTTTCATCGGCTTTCAGTTCGTAATCTGTGTTTTCTTCTTGTGCATACACGCTTGAAGTCATCAAACTGAACAAGCCAAACAGTAAAACTTTTTTCATTATTAATTTCATTTAAATTAGTTGATAAATATGAGATTTTTTTTTGACAATTTAATATTTTAAAATATTTTGATTGAAATTTAATTTAAAATCAAAGTAATTAATTTAAATAATTATTCAGTTTAACCAAAAAAATCCGGAGACAAGCTCCGGATATGATATTACTGATATCTTTTATGTTCTTTATCCTTTACAAAAAGCTTCGTAATAGGCTTTAAGAAAGCTTTGTATTTTTCAGCATCAAATAATTGAGAATCTGTCAACGCTTTATAAGTCATCAAAACCCCAAAAGGAAAGAGGATCATATTCGGAAGCCAGGCCGCCAAATAAGGACTCATTTTTCCCGACCAAGCTACGTTTTCAAAACCAACATTGATTACATAAAATATAATAAAAATTACAATCGCTACAATTACGGGAACACCCATTCCTCCTTTTCGGATGATTGATCCCAAACTCGCCCCAATCATAAAGAAAATAATACACGTAAATGAATAAGTAATCATTCTCTGCTGATAGATCACCACTTTATTAAAATATTTTACACTTGAATTAAGTTCCTGATTTTTTGAATCCAGCGTTGTCTTAAGATTGTCTAATCTGCTGTGTGCATTATAAATCATCTCAAGCTTTTTATCTTTTTTGATGGTATCAAATTTATACTGAGATTTTACAGGAGCTTTCGACTTATTTTTATCCATATAGCTCACAACAGAGCTTGTTTGAGATATTACTTCTGTACTGATATTGCTAACCAATTTAGCATTGTCTTTTTTGGTTTTAGTAATTGTGCCAAATAATTCTTCAAACGACTGAAAACGGAAATCTTCAGTAATTTTCTCTTGTTCAATTGCTTTGTTGATGATTTCACTGACATCAAAATGAGAAACCAGCGTATCAAATTTTATAGCCTGATCAGGTTGTTTTAATCTTACATTTTCTGCTTTTCCGGCATAGCTGTCTTCAAAAACGTAACCGTTAAATAAAACCAACTGCAGATAATTTTTATTCGGAGGTGTTACAAATTTTCCTTTTTCTGCAACGATTGATTGCTGATTTTCGAATGTACTTGCTTTTTTATGAATGAAAATTCCTTCAAGATCACGCCCGTCTTCACCTTCAATTTTATCAAATTTCACCATGTATCCCGGAATTTGATCGATAAATTGACCCGGTGTAAAATTCAATGCAGGTTTGGTCTGTGCAATATTGAAAAGCATATTTCTAGCCTTCCTTTGAAAATCGGGAATTATATTACTGGAGAAGAGATAGAGTAAGATTGCCAATAAAGTCACAACCCCTAAAAGCGGCATCATTACTCTCGTCAATGAAATTCCGGCAGCTTTCATGGCAGCTAATTCGTAGCGCTCGCCAAATTCACCAAAAGACATGATACTTGCCAGAAGTATCGTCAAAGGTAAAACCATGCTTACCACATTCACTCCCAGATAAAAAAGAAGCTTCATGATCTGAAACGTGGTAAGACCTTTTCCCATGAATTGCCCAAGCTGAATCCAGATAATGTTTACAATAAAAATGAAAAACAAAACACTGAATATAAAAAAGAACGGACCAAAAAAGGTTTTAATGATGTATCGGTCTAATATTTTAAACATTCGCCAAAATTAATGAAAAAGCCACAAAGTTTCCTTTGTGACTTTAAATTTTAATATATATTTAGAATTATAATTCTGTAACAAGATAATTTTTGAATTTATTTTTATCAAAAACAAACATATTCGGGTCTAATTGCTGGTTTTCTTTGTATTCTTTAATTGAAATTACCGCAATATCTTTATTGTTTCCATGCTGTTCGAGTTTAAGCATTTGCTTTTTGGTTCCATCAATAAAAATGTAGATTGATTTTAATCCGTTCGCTTTTACCGGAGTTAATGTGATGAAATCTGCGCTTACACCATCCACCGTTTTTTTACCGCTATACGTAACGTTGTAATCTTTTCTGTAAGAAGTAAGATAATTGATAGGTGAGAACATCGTTGAGCTTTCATTAGGCTTTGCTACCGTTACTTCCTTATCTTCTGTGTTGATATTATAAATTTTGCTGCCATCGAAAATCTGTTCGGTCTCCATGATTTTCAACTTGTATTTATCACCAGCTGAGTAGTAAATTCCGGGTTCGTTTTTACTTACAACACCGTTTACACCGCTTCCAAAAGCAAATTTGAAATAAGAATTCTTTTTAGATTTGTAATTTGCCGTCACATCATCTAATATTTTTTTTGCTTTAGCATCAATTTTCTGAGCCTGAGCAAAAGCCATACTTCCTACTACAAAACTTCCGAATACTATTTTTGATATTATTTTTTTCATTTTTTTCTAAATTTTCTACTACTTAGACCCTTTCAACTAACAAAAGTTAAAGTATGTCTATCTGTTTTTAATTTCGCAGGTCTTCCAAAAACTGTTCCAAAGAATTCAGATCGCTGATTAGAACTTCTCTCGCTTTAGCTCCATTAAATCCGCCAACGATGCCACTTGATTCCAACTGATCCATAATTCTCCCTGCTCTGTTGTAACCTAATTTCAACTGTCTCTGGAGCATTGAAGTAGAACCTTGCTGTGTAGAAACAATAATTCTTGCAGCTTCATCAAATAACTGATCTTTTTCATTCGGATCAAATGCTCCTACAGAGTTTGCTGCTCCTTCACTCACATATTCCGGAAGCATGAAAGCTGAAGCATACCCTTTTTGTTCCCCAATAAATTCTGCCAGCTTTTCTACTTCTGGAGTATCAATAAAAGCACACTGAAGTCTTAAAATTTCATTACCGTTAAAATAAAGCATGTCACCCTTTCCAATCAGCTGATCTGCACCCGGAGAATCAAGAATCGTTCTTGAGTCGACACTTGAAATAACTCTGAACGCCGCTCTTGCAGGGAAATTCGCCTTAATCATCCCTGTAATTACGTTTACAGAAGGTCTTTGAGTAGCAACAATCAAGTGAATTCCTACTGCTCTTGCCAGCTGTGCTAATCTTGCGATAGGAAGCTCAACCTCTTTTCCGGCAGTCATAATCAAATCGGCAAACTCATCGACAACCAAAACAATGTAAGGTAAATAACGATGTCCGTTTTCAGGATTTAATTTTCTTTCGCTGAATTTCTTGTTGTATTCTTTTAAGTTTTTACAGAAAGCATTTTTAAGCAAATCATATCGCTGATCCATTTCTACACAAAGAGAATTCAACGTATTGATTACTTTGTGAGTGTCTGTAATAATTGCATCATCAGAATCGGGAAGTTTCGCCAAATAATGTCTTTCAATTTTAGAATATAAAGAAAGTTCTACTTTTTTAGGATCCACCATTACGAATTTCAATTCACTTGGGTGTTTCTTGTAAAGTAGGGAAGTCAGGATTGCATTAATACCAACAGATTTACCTTGACCTGTAGAACCAGCCATCAAAAGGTGAGGCATTTTTGACAAATCGGCCATGAAAACTTCATTGGAAATTGTTTTTCCAAACACAACAGGAAGATCCATATCTGTATTCTGGAATTTTTGCGAAGCAATTACCGAACGCATAGAAACCATTGTAGGATTTTTTCTCGGAACTTCAATTCCGATGGTACCTTTTCCTGGCATTGGAGCAATAATTCTGATTCCTAAAGCAGAAAGATTCAACGCAATATCATCCTGCAGCTTTTTAATCGCAGAAACTCTGATTCCTGCTTCAGGTACGATTTCGTATAATGTAACTGTTGGCCCGATTGTCGCTTTAATTTCAGCAATTCCAACGTTGAAGTTCTTTAATAATCCAACAATTTTATTTTTGTTTTCTTCTAATTCTTCCTTATTAACCGATATTTCTTCATTTCCATAATCTTTCAGAAGATCTAAAGTCGGCATCTGAAATTTAGGCAAATCCAAACGGTGATCATACAGACCGTGTTTCTCTACCAAATCGTTTGAGTGCACTTCAGCATCAGTCAAAATCTCAACAGCCGGCGCAACTTCTACATTAAATTTAATTCCGTCGGTTGAAGGAGTTGATGGTTTCATATCAAAAGCTTCTTCAGGCCTAGCAACAGGAATTACAGGTTTTGTATTTAAATCTAAACTTAATGTTGATGAAGAATCTCTTTTAATTTCCTCAAATGAAGTCTGATTAGGCGTTACGATGGTTTCTATATTCACAGAAGGCTGAATTTCATTTGAAACTTTCGCAGGTTTTGCAGTTTCTTGCATTTTGACATTGCCGCAAACATCAGTTACAGTAACATTTGATGGAGAATCCTGAATTTCGCTTTCTAACTCTTCATCTGCTTCAAAATTTTCACTAGAATTTGGCATCATCGATTTTACTCTGCCAATCGTATTTTCATTGATTTCGTTAAATTTTGATTTGATTGAACTTGGACGAAGATTAAACTCAAGAATAAAATATAAAGCAATACTCACCACCAAAACCAGCCAAAGACCAACACTTCCGATGATTGCATTTAAAGAATCCATTATTTGGTAACCGTAAACACCACTTAAAACTCCGGCATTTCCCTGACCTTTTGTAATCGCTCCGAAGAAGATGGGAAGCCAACAGATAAAGAACAATGAATGTCCGAAAGTCATCCACGGCTTAAAGATTTTTTTCTTCAGAATCATTGTCCCGAAAACCACAAAAAGGAATGCAACAATAAATGAGGCAATACCAATGCTTTCAAATATAAAAATATTGCCCAGCCAGTCGCCCAATTTCCCAAAAATATTGGAAGATTGTATGCTTTTGTCGAGCATCGTTCCGGCTTGGCTTTGATCTGATTTCCAATTCATTAAATATGAAATGAAAGAAAGCGCCAGAACTCCCGAAAAAACAATAAACGTTAATCCGAAAAAGATGCGTGGCTTCGATAAAATTTTGCCTTTTTCAGGCGAATCGGTCTGCGGTTTTTGTGTTTTCTTTTCCATAATGTCAATCTCGGCAAATTTAGTGTTTTTTTAATATTGTGCCTGTTTTTTTTCGTCAAAACAAAGTCTTATTTCTGCACTGATTCACAGATATTTTAGATTTTCAGCAAAGAATTTAAAACTATTAAGAACGATTCAAAATAACAGTTTCATGGGGTTCTAATGACAAAAAACAGCTTTTTTTCTCTGCCTTTCGTTTTATCATCCTTATTTTTGCATGTCTAGTAAAAAAAATCATGAAGAAGATCCAAGATATTCTTATTTCAACCAGAACAATGGCAGTACTATTGCTGGTTTACGCATTTTCGATGGCTTATGCGACGTTCCTAGAAAACGACTACGGAACACCTGCTGCAAAAGCTTTAATTTATGAAGCTAAATGGTTTGAACTGATTATGGTTCTTCTTATTTTGAATTTCATCGGAAACATTGCACGATATCGTCTGTGGAAAAGAGAAAAATGGCCGGTTTTGGTTTTCCACCTTTCTTTTATTTTGATTTTTATCGGTGGTGCCATTACAAGATACATCAGTTTTGAAGGGCAAATGACCATCAGAGAAGGTGAAACTTCAAACGAAATTGTAACAGACAAACATTTCTTTAAAATTCAGATTGAAAATAAAGGCGATGTACTGAATTATCAGGATGTTCCTTATCTAATGTCACCATTACACAAAGACTTTAATGCAACATATGATTTCCACGGACAGGAAATTAAAGTGAAAACTTTGGATTATGTTCAAAGAAAAAAGGATAGTTTAGTTGCTGATCAAAACGGTGCAGAATATCTTCATTTAGTTTCTACAGCTGAAACGGGAAGACAGAACATTTACATCAAATCCGGAGAAACAAAATCAATCAACGGAACTTTGGTAACGTTCAACAGAGCTATTGATGGTGCAGTTGAATTTAAAAAAGAAAACGGACAGATTTTTATTAAAACTCCTGTTGATGCCAACTTTATGACAATGGCAACTCAGGCTACAGGGACAACTGTAAAAGATCAGTTTCAACCTTTGGTTTTAAGAAGTTTGTATAATATTAATGAACTAAAATTAGTTTTTCCTGAACCTCTTAGAAAAGGAAAATTAATAGCATTTGAAGGAGATAAAAAGAAAGACCAGAACGTTCCCGATGCAATGACTATCGAACTTCAAGGTCCGAAAACAAAACAAATCGTAGAACTTTCTGTGGAAAGAGGAAATCCAAACGCTTACAAACAAGTGACCATGGATGGATTGAATATTATGGTTGGTTTTGGTCCTAAGATCTACAACACACCTTTTGCAATAAAATTAGATGATTTCGTGATGGAAACTTACCCTGGAAGTTCATCTCCCAGTGCATATGAAAGTCACGTAAAAGTAATTGACGAAGGAAAACAGACACCCTATAAAATTTACATGAATAATATCCTTGACTATAAAGGTTACCGTTTTTTCCAGGCAAGCTATACGCCGGATAGAATGGGAACTTTGCTTTCTGTAAACCATGATTACTGGGGAACTTTAATCTCTTATATTGGTTATACATTCTTATTTGGAGGGATGTTTGTGATGTTTTTCTGGAAAGGAACACATTTCTGGAAACTTAATAAAATGCTGAAAGACATTAATAAGAAAAGAGCAGCAACAGTTGTTTTATTATTCTTGAGCTTAACATTAAGCGCTCAGAAAATTGAAATGCATGGAACAGACGACGGAAGTGGCACCCATGTACACAAAGAAGGAGATGGCCATACCCATGAAGTAGCTCCTCAAGCAGCTCAGCCACAAGGAAATCAACAGAATTCTTTAGCTTCTCCTTTGACGAAGATGAAAATAATTTCGCCGGATGAGATTATTTCGAAAAATAAAATTAGTAAAGAGCACGCAGACAAGTTTGGCTATCTTTTGGTGCAGAATTACGAGGGGAGAATTGTTCCAATTAATACACAGGCTTTAGATATTTTAAGAAAACTTTACCAAAAAGATAAATTTAAAGGAACTGAAGGAAAATATTTGACAGCTGAACAATGGTTTTTGTCAATTAATACAGATACACCAAGCTGGACGATGGTTCCTCTTATAAAAGTAGATGCGAAAGGAGGGAAAGCTCTTTTAAAACGCGTAAAGGCAAATGAAGATGGTTATACAACTTTGATGAATTTATTTCCATCGGATGCTAACGGAAATCTAACTTATATTTTAGATGAAGAATATAACACAGCATTCCGTAAAAAACCGGCATTACAATCGGAGTATGACAAGGAGATTATTAAATTAAACGAAAAAGTTCAGATTTTCAATGAGTTTTTCAGCGGACAATTCATGAGAATCGTTCCTGTGAAAAATGACCCGAATCATACTTGGCATTCTTGGCTTGACCAAAAAATGGAACCGGATATGGAATCTCAGAAAGTAATGGGACCATATTTCGCAGAAGCGCTTCAGGCTCAGAAAACAGGAGATTGGAGCAAAGCAGATGCTGAATTAAAAAAATTGTCAGACTATCAGCAGAAGTGGGGTAAAGCGGTCGTTCCTTCAAAATCAAAAGTAGATTTAGAAGTTTTTATCAATAAAGCAAACATCAACTTTTTCTTATTAATTTTCTACACCATCATTGGCGGATTAGTTTTTGTTTTAGGTTTTGTGGAATTATTTAAGCCCACCAAAATTCTTAACAAAATAATCAAAGGAATTATTTATATCGGACTTGTAGGTTACATTGTTCACTTTTTAGGACTTATTGCAAGATGGTATATTTCTGGCCACGCTCCTTGGAGTAACGGCTATGAAGCAATTATTTTCATTTCATGGATAGGAGTTTCTGCAGGGATGATGTTCTATTTCGGATTCGGAAATCCAAAATTGAAACAACAAGATTCTGAAAAGAAATTGTCAACTAAAAACCATTCTAATGCATTAATTCCGGCAGCAGGATTTATGGTTGCGGTAATTATGATGGGCTTTGCTCATGGAGCAGTAGCACTTAACCCGCAGATTACACCATTGGCACCAGTTCTTAAATCTTATTGGTTAGTTGTGCATGTTGCCATTATTGTATCAAGCTACGGTTTCTTCGCATTGTCGATGATTATTGCCGTAATTACACTGATATTCTATATTATTACAGATAAAAAACAGTTCCAATTGCATAATGATTCTACATTAAAAGAATTGGCAATTGTATCTGAAATGTCTTTAACAATCGGACTTTTTGCATTAACAGTAGGAAACTTCTTAGGTGGAATCTGGGCCAATGAATCTTGGGGAAGATACTGGAGCTGGGATCCAAAAGAAACTTGGGCATTTATTTCAATTATGGTGTATGCATTTGTTTTACATATGAGGTTGGTTCCGGGATTGAGAAGCAGATGGGCATTCAGCGTAGCAACAATGTTTGCTTTCTGCTCAATGGTTATGACGTATTTCGGAGTAAATTATTACTTGAGTGGACTTCACTCTTATGCAGCAGGTGATCCTGTTCCAATTCCGGCTTGGGTATATATAGGCCTAGCAGCCATGTTTACTTTAGCATTAGTGTCTTACTTTAAATTTATTGCTTTAAAGAAAAAGTAAATCATTAATATATATATGATATTTAAAACTCCCGAAAAATTAATTTTTCGGGAGTTTTTTTATTTTCAAATTTCATGACTTAGGAAAAAAGAACATTCCGAAAATTAAAATTTTATCATTTGAAAAAATTTTAAACTTACAATTCATAATTCAAAACTTCTACATATCTTTATGATATCAAATTAATATCAATTTAAAAATAAAAAATCATGGAAAAAGTTTTAAAACCTATGTCTGGCTATCTTGCCCTCGTTATTTGCTTAGTATTACTAGGAGCTTCAGGCTACCTTTTTATTATCGGAGTTGACGAAAATATCACATTTGTTATTTTGGCAATTGCATGTTTTCTGTTGAGCTGTTTCTTTATGAAAGGCTTGATGATTATTCAGCCAAACCATTCAAGAGTTTTGAATTTCTTTGGGAAATATGTTGGTTCGGTAAAAGACAACGGATTATTTTTTATCAACCCTTTGTATTCATCACAAAAAATGTCTCTTCGTTCTGAAAACCTTCAGGGACAAACATTAAAAGTCAACGACAAGATGGGGAACCCAATCGAAATCGCTGTTGTAATGGTTTGGAAAGTAGGAGATACTTACAAAGCAGCTTTTGATGTTGAAAGATATTCAGATTTTGTAAAAATGCAGAGCGAGGCAGCAGTTCGTCATTTGGCAATGAGTTTTCCTTATGATAATCTGGAAGACGATCATGCTCCGATCACATTAAGAGAAGGTGGTGAAAAGATCAATTCAATTCTTGAACAGGAATTGACAGACCGACTTTCAAAAGCAGGAATTATCATTCAGGAAGCCAGAATTTCTCATTTGGCATATGCATCGGAGATTGCAGGAGCAATGCTTCAGAGACAACAAGCGACAGCAATTGTGGCAGCAAGAACAAAAATCGTAGAAGGTGCAGTTGGAATGGTAGATTTAGCATTAAAGAAACTTTCAGAAGAAAATATTGTTGAATTGGATGACGAAAGAAAAGCAGCAATGGTAAGCAATCTGATGGTCGTTCTTTGTGGTGAAAAAGCAGCACAACCGATTTTAAATGCAGGAACATTGTACAATTAAAGTTGAGTTAAAAAGGATATTTTAATTAATTTAATTTAAAAAAACTCCGTGTTCTTCGCTAAGTGAAACGCCTTAGCGAACTTAAAAGCAGTTAGTAGTAAAAAAATCTTTGCGAACTTTGCCTTAAAATAATTAGTTTTTAAACCTGCTAAAAAATGAAATCTCAGAACCCAAAAAACTCGTCAGAAACCCTGGCAAAAGGCAAAAAATCTTTTGTCATCAGGATTGATGAGTCTACTTATAAGTTACTTGAAAAATGGGCAAATGATGAGTTCAGAAGTGTAAACGGACAAATAGAATATTTGCTCAATCAAAGTTTAGTCAATTCCGGGAGGAAGAAAAAAGAATAGAATAAGTTTAATTAAAATGAAAAGCAGAGAAGATATTCTTTGCTTTTTTTATTGAAAAATTCCGGAAAAATAATCACTGATGATCGTCCAGAAATTTTTACCTAAAAAATAAATGAGCGTAGAAGTGATAATTCCTTTCACTGTAAAGAAAATGATACCACCAATCCCGAATTTCTTTATAAGTTGCTTCCATCTGGATTTTTTCTCTTCATCAGGTTCTTGTACAGATTTATTGGTTTCCATTTCTGAAAGTGTATAATTATGTTACAAAGATAAATATGTTTATAATGATTCCAAATAAAAATAATGTTAAATCACAAAAATTTCATCATTCCCAATATTCTTTTTATCTTAGGCAAAACGAAAAGTAACATTTATGTCAAAAAAAATCAAAGATTTCGGAATTGAAAAATCTTTAAAAAATCTCGGAATAAAAGATGAAAATAAAGGAACTTCCATGGGAGGTAAATTTTTTGCTTCCGGGAAAACAATCGAAAGTTATTCACCGTCAGACGGAAGATTAATCGGAAAAATAAAAACTTCAGCAGAGAAAGATTATGACAAGGTAATTGAAACTGCACAACAAGCTTTCAAAGAATTCAGAATGATCCCAGCTCCTAAAAGAGGAGAGTTTGTAAGACAATTGGGTCAGAAATTAAGAGAATATAAAGACGATTTGGGGAAACTCGTTTCTTACGAAATGGGAAAATCTTTGCAGGAAGGTCTTGGTGAAGTTCAGGAAATGATCGACATCTGCGATTTTGCGGTAGGTCTTTCAAGACAGCTTCACGGGTACACCATGCATTCCGAAAGACCGGGTCACAGAATGTACGAACAATATCATCCGCTTGGGATTGTGGGAGTAATTACCGCTTTCAACTTTCCTGTTGCCGTTTGGGCTTGGAATACTGCTTTAGCATGGATTTGCGGGAACGTTACGATCTGGAAACCATCAGAAAAAACTCCTTTCTGTGCAATTGCTTGTCAGAATATCATGATGGAAGTTTTAAAAGAAAACAATCTTCCGGAAGGTATTTCGAGTGTTTTGGTTTCAGATCACGAGATCGGGCAAAAATTAGTTGATGACAAACGAGTATCATTAATTTCATTCACGGGTTCAACCAAAGTAGGAAGAATGGTTTCATCTAAAGTGGCTGAAAGATTCGGAAAATCAATCTTAGAATTGGGTGGAAACAACGCCATCATCATTTCTAAAGATGCAGATCTGGATATGTCAATCATCGGAGCTGTTTTTGGAGCTGTTGGAACTGCAGGACAAAGATGTACATCAACAAGAAGATTGATTATTCATGAAGATGTTTATGATGAAGTGAAAAACCGTTTGGTAAAAGCTTACGGACAATTAAAAATTGGAAATCCTTTAGATGAAAACATGCACGTTGGACCGCTTATCGACGTTCACGCAGTGAATCAATACGAACTAGCCATTGAAAACTGTATTCAGGAAGGCGGAAAATTTGTTGTGGAAGGTGGAGTTTTGAAAGGAAAAGATTACGAATCAGGATGCTACGTAAAACCATGTATCGCTGAAGTTGAAAATTCTTTTGAAATTGTACAGCACGAAACTTTTGCACCGATTTTATATTTAATTAAATACAAAACTTTAGAACAGGCAATCGCAATTCAGAACGATGTTCCTCAGGGTTTATCTTCGGCAATAATGACTCAGAATTTAAGAGAGGCTGAATTATTCCTTTCTCAGGCCGGTTCAGACTGTGGAATTGCCAACGTAAATATCGGAACTTCAGGTGCTGAAATCGGTGGAGCTTTTGGTGGTGAAAAAGAAACAGGAGGCGGTAGAGAATCTGGTTCTGATGTCTGGAAATATTACATGAGAAGACAAACCAACACGATTAATTACACAGCAAATCTTCCACTGGCACAGGGAATCAAATTTGATTTATAAAATATTTTATTAAAATATTCAAGTTATTTAAAGATTTAAAAAACAAGCATTCACAATTTTTAAATCTTTAAATATTTTTAATTATTCAATCACAACAATATGGAACATACAGTAGAAACAAAAATAAATAAAGTAAAAGAAATCGTAGGAAAGCACGTTCTGGCAGACGGTTTTGATTTTGTCATGGACATAGAAAACTCTCATGGATCTTGGATTCATGATTCACTTACAGGTAAAAATTATCTGGATATGTTTTCAATGTTTGGCTCGGCTTCGATTGGATATAATCATCCTTATCTGGTTGAAAAATCTGAATGGTTAGGCAAAATGGCCATCAATAAACCCACTTTGGCAGACGTTTATTCTAAAGAATATGCAGACTTTTTGGAGACTTTTGAAAGAGTTGTCATGCCGGAAGAACTTCAATATGCATTTTTCATTGAAGGCGGAACAATGGGCGTTGAAAATGCGATGAAAGCATGTTTCGACTGGAAAACAAGAAAGAATTTTGATAAAGGTCTTGATATTGAAGCAGGAATCTGCATTCACTTCAGACAGGCATTTCATGGAAGAAGCGGTTACACTTTGAGTTTAACGAATACTTCAGACCCAAGAAAATATCAGTATTTCCCGATGTTTGAATGGCCAAGAATTTTGAACCCGAAACTGACTTTCCCGATTACAGAAGAAAATCTTGAAGAAACCATCAATAATGAAAGATTAGCATTATTAAATATTGGTGAAGCAATTTTATCAAATCCTGACAAAGTTGCGTGTATTATCATCGAACCTATCCAGGCTGAAGGTGGCGACAATCATTTTAGAGATGAGTTTTTTGTTGAATTAAGAAAACTGTGTGACGAGCACGAAGTTTTATTAATCTTTGACGAAGTGCAAACAGGAATCGGAATCACCGGAAAAATGTGGTCTTTTGAACATTTCAGTGTAAGACCGGATATTATTTCTTTTGGTAAAAAAACGCAGGTTTGCGGTGTTTTGGCAAACAGAGAAAAGTTTGACGAAGTTCCAAACAATGTTTTTAGAGAAAGCTCAAGAATCAATTCAACTTTTGGTGGTAACTTTATTGATATGCTGCGTTTCCAATTAGTAATGGAAGTAATTGAAAAAGAAAATCTGGTTGAAAATGCAAAAGTTGTGGGCGAATATTTATTAGAAGGCTTACAAAATTTAGCTCAAAAATATCCTGAGAAAATTTCTAACGCTAGAGGAAGAGGGTTGATGTGTGCAATTGATTTGCCAACACAGGAACAAAGAAATGAATTGAGAGAAATCTTGTTTGAAGACGGATTAATCATACTTTCTTGTGGTGATCAATCTATCCGTTTCAGACCTCATTTGAACGTTACAAAAGAAGAAATTCAGATTGCTTTAGACAAAATTGATAGCAATATTAATAAAATTTAAAATTTCAAAATTTGGAATTGTAAAAAAAACGTCCTATATTTAGATACTCAAAATGTATATTATATGGAACGTAACACGAGAGTATCAGTTTTTGAAAGCGATAAACCTTCAGAAATTCAGTTGATCAAGTCTAAATTAGAAGATGCGCAAATTACCAATGCCGTAGAAAATAATTATCTTACTTTCACTACAACTCCTACTGCGACATCGCTGAAGGTAATGGTAGATTTGCAGGATGAGAAGAAAGCATTTGATGTAATTGATGCTTATCTTCAACAAAATCAGAATCAATAAAAATCAATTTCATAATTTTAAATTTTACTACTTCGGAACCGAAAATTAATTCAAATTAGTTTTCGGTTTTTTTTGCCAAATTTTAAAAATAAAATTATCGATTGTCAAATAATAAATCATTACAGATAAAAATTTTTCTGATTGTCCATAATTCGTAATGGGTGAAAAACTTTGAAAGCTTTAATAAGTGAAACGGCTTTGTGTAACTTAAAAAGCAGTTAGTAGTTAAAAAATCTTGGCGAACTTTGCGTTAAAATTAGATACTATTATTAATAACGGACATTCAATAAAATTTTAAATATTAAAAAATAAACTCAATGACTCAAAATAATACCTTCGAATTCAGGAAAGCTGAAACTTCAGACAAAGATATCATCTGGGAAATCATTCAACAATCTATTGAACGAAGAAGAATTGATGGCAGTACCCAATGGCAAAACGGTTATCCCAATGAGCAAACAGTTGAAAGTGATATTGCTAAAAATTTTGGTTTTGTACTTACAGTCAATGATGAAATTGCGGTCTATGTTGCCTTGATTTTCAATGATGAACCAGCCTACAGTACTATAGACGGAGCCTGGCTTACCAATGGTGAATTTGTTGTCATACATAGAGTTGCAGTCTCGGAAAAGTTTGCGGGGCAAGGTCTTGCCAAAAAACTATTCGATCAAATTGAAGATTATGTAAAATCTCAAAATGTTCAAAGCATCAAAGTTGATACGAACTATGATAATGCTGCAATGCTGAAAATTCTTGAGTCAAAAGGCTATACTTATTGTGGTGAAGTAATCCTCGCTGGTGGAGTAAGAAAAGCATTCGAAAAAGTATTGATTTAAAAAAATTCAAAAGGTTAAATCTGTTTCAATTGATTCTTTAAGAAACTATATATTCATAAACTCTATTGAGTTTGTTCGTTTAGTTCCGAACTAAGTTTTACTTTTGCTCAGAATTAATATGCTATGAATTGTAATTGTCAACAATCTACTTAAACAATTATATAGCTGTTATTAAAAATAAATTTCTACATATGAATAAAAGTATAGAAATTGACGAGAAGATCTTTCAGGATGCAGTAAAGTTTTGCAGCACGATGTTCAATCTTCCGCCATTGGCTTCTAAAATCTATTCCTATCTAATTTTCGATTTTGAAAAGGTAGGAATTACTTTTGATGAATTTGTGGATGTTTTTTCAGCAAGCAAAAGTTCGGTTTCCACCAATATCAAATTACTTCTCAATGCTCAATTGATTATTGATGTAAATAAAATAGATGAGCGAAGAAGGTATTTCTACACCAACAGCGAATACAAGAAAGTGAGGTTTGAAAAAATTGTTCAAAAAATGCAGGACGAACTCAACTTGATAGAAGACCTTCGGAAATTCAGAAAATTAAAGAAAGTAGATGATAAAGATTTTGAAGATAAAATGGAAGTCTACAAATCTCTTTTAAATAAAAATATCATAAATATTCAGGAATCTCTTAATAAACTATAAAAATGACAAACAAGCTTATACTATTTTCTGTAGCAGCATTTTCTTTGACTGCCTGCAAAAAAGAAGCTCCGAAACAGGATGGTCCAAAACCATATCCAGTAATTTCGGCGGAAAATAAAAATATAACGGGATATGATGTCTTCCCTGCAAGTATTGAAGGTAGAGTAAACAATGACGTGAGAGCTAAAATTTCGGGGTACATCACTCAGGTTTTGGTAGATGAAGGTCAATATGTTACAAAAGGACAACCTTTATTCCGTCTAGAAACGAATACTTTAAACGAAACTGCAGCAGCAGCGAAAGCAGGAGTAGGTGCCGCACAATCGAATATCGCAGCGGCTCAAGCGGCAGTAAACGCAGCTCAGGTTGAAGTAAATAAGCTGAAACCTTTGGTTGAAAAAAATATTATCAGCAATATTCAGCTTCAGACGGCTCAGGCAAATCTTTCTCAGGCACAAGCTCAGGTTCAGCAGGCAATCGCTGCGAGACAACAAGCCAATGCCAATTACAAAGGAGCAGCTGCTAACGTTGATTACTCAATTATCCGTGCGCCTATTTCTGGGGTGATCGGTAAATTACCATTAAAAGTAGGAAGCTTAGTTGGACCAACAGACCAGACAGCACTAACTACGATTTCAGATACTTCAGAAGTTTTCGCTTATTTTTCAATGAATGAAAAAGAATATTTTGACTTCCTTGAAAAATCTGTCGGAGCAAGTGTTCCTGAAAAAATTAAAAATCTTCCGATGGTTGAACTTCAATTAGCAAACGGAAGTATTTATCCTGAAAAGGGGAGAATTGAAGCGATTACGGGTTCTATTGATCCAACAACGGGAACTATTCAGTTCAGAGTTGCATTCAAAAATGCACAGAAACTTTTAAGCAACGGAAATAGCGGAACGATAAGATTCCCTAAAACATTTGATAACGTTTTGGTGGTTCCGGAAAGTGCAACTTACGAACAGCAAGGCATTGTTTACGTTTATAAAGTTGAAAAAGACACCGCAAGAAATACCGTTGTTGAAGTAATCGAAAGAATAGACAATTTAGCTTTAATAAAATCCGGACTTAAAAAAGGTGAAGTCATTATTGCAGCAGGAACTGGAAACATTAAGCCAGGAACTGCCGTAAAACCTAAAAAAGTTAGCATGGATAGTCTTGTTCAATCAGTAAAACCGAAATTCTAATGATAAAAAACTTTATTAACAGACCGGTTTTATCCACTGTAATCTCCATCCTGATCGTAATTCTCGGGGTTTTGGGACTTACAGCGCTTCCGGTTACACAGTATCCAGACATTGCACCGGCTACGGTGAGTGTGAGAGCAAACTATACCGGAGCCAACGCTGAAACCGTAATGAAGAGTGTGGTTGTTCCTTTGGAGGAACAGATCAACGGTGTTGAAGGAATGGACTACATTACTTCTACAGCAGGTAATGATGGTTCGGCTCAGATTCAGGTGTTCTTTAAACAAGGAGTTGATGCAGATATTGCTGCTGTAAACGTACAAAACCGTGTAGCAAGAGCATCCCCGTTACTTCCGAGTGAAGTGACAAGAGCGGGTGTGGTAACTCAGAAACAGCAGACGAGTGCATTGATGTACCTTTCTTTCTATTCTGAGAATAAAAATATTGATGACGTTTATCTTCAGAACTTTCTGAATATCAACGTTATTCCAAATCTTCAAAGAATCAATGGAGTAGGTGAAGCCAACGTATTTGGTGGAAAAAACTACTCGATGAGAGTTTGGCTAGATCCTGCTAAATTGGCAGCGTATGGAATCACACCAACTGAAGTTACAACTGCCATTAATGACCAAAGTAGAGAAGCTGCTGCGGGATCTTTAGGTCAAAACAGTGGAAGTTCTTTTGAATATATCATTAAATATGTCGGAAAATTCAGTGAAAAGGAGCAGTATGATGATATTATCATTAAATCTCTTCCAGACGGACAAAATTTAATGTTGAAAGACGTTGCTAAAGTAGAATTAGGTGGACTTTCTTATTCAGGTGTTGGTGAAAATGGCGATAATCCTTCCATCAGTATGGGGGTTTTCCAGACTCCGGGATCAAATGCGCAGGAGATTATTGAAAATATCAAAAAACAGCTTAAAGAAAATGAAAGTTCATATCCTGAAGGTGTAAAATATACTTTCAACTTTGATACTAATGAATTCTTGGATGCATCTATCGAAAAAGTAATTCATACTTTGATTGAAGCGTTTATCCTGGTATTTATTGTGGTTTACATTTTCTTACAGGACTTCAGATCAACCTTGATTCCGGCGATTGCGGTTCCGGTATCGATTGTGGGAACATTTTTCTTCCTGAATTTATTTGGATATTCATTAAACCTTTTAACGCTTTTCGCATTGGTATTAGCGATCGGTATTGTGGTAGATGATGCGATTGTCGTCGTCGAAGCTGTACACGCTAAGATGGAAAACGGTATTTCGAATGCTAAGAAAGCAACCGTTGAGGCGATGGATGAAATTACAGGAGCGATCATCTCTATTACTTTGGTAATGGCGGCGGTATTTATTCCGGTAACGTTTATTACAGGACCAACCGGTGTATTTTATCAGCAGTTTGGGATCACTTTGATTATTGCGATCATTATTTCAGCTGTAAACGCATTGACATTGAGTCCGGTTTTATGTTCATTATTCTTAAAACCACACGAAGATCATCACGAAGATTATAAAAATAAAAATTTCATTCAGAAGTTCTTTTATAAATTTAATATTGGATTTAAAACTGCAACAGATCGTTACGGAAGAGGATTTAATTTCTTAATTAAACATAAATGGGTGACCTTACTAATTCTCGTGGGCACTTGTGGAATTATCTATTGGGCAAACGGAAGCATGAAAAAAGGTTTCGTACCTACAGAAGACCGAGGAATTATCTTTACAGATGTACAACTTCCGCCGGGAGCATCTATGGAAAGAACTTATAATGTTTTGAAAACTTTACAGAAAGACGCTCTTAAAATTCCTGGAATTCAGAATGTCACTATTTCTACGGGTAGAGGATTATTGTCAGGAAATGGTAGTAATAATGGTCTTGCTTTCGTTAAATTAAAACCATTTGACGATAGAAAAGGTGATGGATTATCATCAGAAGAAATTTCGAAAAGATTATTTGGTCTGGCAGGAAAAGTGCCGGATGCGAAGGTAGTATTCTTCCAACCTCCAAGTGTACCCGGTTTTGGTAACAGTGCTGGTTTTGAGATGGTGCTTTTAGATAAATCAGGAGGCGATTTTGCTGATTTGGATGCTAAAACAAATGAATTTATCGGAAACTTAATGAAGAGACCGGAAATTGAATTTGCCCAGACTTCATTCAACACAAAATATCCGCAATACATGATGGAGATCAATGTTCCTTTAGCTAAGCAAAAAGGAGTTTCTGTGAATGATATTTTGGCTACGATGCAGGGATATATCGGTGGAATTTATGGTGCTGACTTTACCAAATATGGAAAACAGTTCAGAGTAATGATTCAGGCTCTTCCTGAAAACAGAGTAAGTGCAGAAGATCTTAACCAGTATTATGTAAAGACAAGTTCAGGAGAAATGTCACCGATTTCACAGTTTGTGACATTAACTAAAACGTATGGTCCGCAATCAGTAGGGCGTTATAACCTATTTACTTCAGTAAAAATTACGGGAGCCAACAAAGCCGGTTTCAGTTCTGGTGATGCGATTACGGCAGTTCAGCAAGTTGCGAGCGAAACTTTAGATCAGAATTATGATGTTGAATTTACAGGTCTTACACGAGAAGAATTAAGTTCAGGATCTCAGACTTTACTGATCTTTGCTTTAAGTTTGGTGTTTGTATACTTCATTCTTTCTGCTCAGTACGAAAGTTACATTCTGCCCCTAGTTGTGGTAATTTCACTTCCTCTTGGGGTGATGGGAGCTTATTTCGGACAGAAAATAATGGGACTTGAAAACAATATTTACTTCCAGATTGCATTAATCATGTTGGTCGGATTATTGGCGAAAAATGCAATTTTGATTATCGAATTTGCAGTTCAGAGAAGACATCATGGTGAAACGATTGTAGAATCTGCCATCAATGCAGCTAAAGCGAGATTGAGACCGATTTTGATGACATCATTGGCATTTATCTTCGGTTTACTACCGTTGGTTTTAGCAAGCGGAATTGGTGCTGTCGGTAACAGATCAATCGCAACTGGTGCTTCGATAGGACTATTGATAGGTACGATCTTAGGAGTTTTTGTAATTCCTGTATTATACGTGGTTTTCCAGACTTTGCAGGAGAAAATCAAGCCGATCAAACCAAAAGACATCAATCTAGCTGAATAAGAAATCTTTAAGATTTAAATAATGAAAAATTTATCAATAATAAAAGGAACTGCTTTTTCAGTGCTCACCGCTCTGGTTATTACTTCTTGCCATGTACGAAAGGAGTATGAAAGACCTGCAGCTGTAGTAGATGAAAAACTCTTCCGTACAGATATGCTTCCGCAGGATAGCACAAGCACGGCAAATGTTTCCTGGAAAGAAATATTTACCGATCCTATCCTTCAAAAGCATATTTCTAAAGCTTTAGAAAACAATTTAGATATAAGAATCGCTCTGCAGAACATTACTTCTGCAGAAGCGTATCTGAGACAGAGTAAAGCTGCCTATCAACCGACTTTAACGGTAGGGCCTGGTTATACTTTTCAGACTCAATCTTTAAACACTCAATTTGGACAGATCATCGGAGAGAGAAGGTATGTCAACCAGTTTGACATTACCGGAAGTATCGCTTGGGAAGCTGACTTATGGGGAAAATTAAAAGCCCAGGAAAAAGCGCAATTAGCAACTTACTTAGGAAATGTTGCCGCACACCAGTCTGTAAAAAGTGATTTGGTTTCTTCAATTGCTTCAAGTTATTATCAATTATTGACTTTAGACAATCAAAAAAAGATTATTAACGAAACTATAAAAGTTCGTGAGAATAATCTTGAAACTACGAAAGCTTTAAAAGAAGCAGGAACTTTAACGGAAGTTGCGGTTCAGCAAAGTCAGGCTTTGGTTTATAATGCACAGTCATTATTAATCGATATCGACACTCAAATTCAGCAGTTGGAAAACACGATGAGTCTTTTAATGGGTGAATCTTCACAAGCAATTGAAAGATCAACTTTAGAAAACCAAACTCTTCCAGCAAACTTTGCATTAGGTTATCCTGCCAATTTATTGGCAAACCGTCCCGATGTAATGCAGGCAGAATTTAGCTTGATGAATGCTTTTGAATTAACAAACTCTGCAAAAGCTCAGTTTTATCCAACATTAAAACTGACAGGAAGTGGAGGATTGCAGTCTGTTGACATCGATCATTTGTTTAGTGTGAATTCTCTATTTGCAAGTTTGATCGGAGGTTTGGCTCAGCCGATTTTGAATAAGAGACAGATCAAAACCAATTATGAAGTTAGTTTGGCAAATAAAGAAACGGCGTATTTAAATTTTAGAAAAACTGTTCTTACAGCCGGAAAAGAAGTTTCTGATGCTATCAGAGTTTTTTCGGTACAGGATTCTTTTATTGATTTAAAGCAGAAAGAATTAGATTCATACAAAAAATCTGTTGATTATTCTCAGGAGTTGGTCAACTACGGAATGGCAAATTACCTTGAAGTTTTAAATGCCAATGTCAACTCTTTAAATGCCGAATTGAATATTTCTAATGCACAATACAGTAAAATGAAAGCGGCAGTAGATTTATACAGAGCTTTAGGCGGTGGTTGGAAATAAAAAGGTTAAGCCTTCATTTTAGACTAATAAATCAAAATAAATTGAACGTATGCTGTTTTCAGCATACGTTTTTTTTTGATTATTTTTAGATTCCACTTGTAAATATGTAGTTAACTACGTAGTTTTGTACATAAATAAATTTATGATAGAAATAAAGCCGATAGGCAACCCATATTCAGAAGCAGTCATTGATTTAATTTTGAATATTCAGCAGAAAGAATTTAATGTTCCCATAACTATTGATGATCAACCGGATCTTCTTCGTATCGATGAATTTTATTTTGCGACTGGCGGAAATTTTTGGGGAGCATTTATCAACGGTGAAATTGTAGGAACGATAGCTTTGGTGAAGTTTGATGAAAAAGCGGCGGCAATCAGGAAGATGTTTGTCAAAAAAGATTTCAGAGGAAAAGAATACAGCATTGCGCAAAAACTGTTAGAAATACTCATTACGTACTGTCGTGAACATGGTATTGATGAAGTTTATTTAGGAACGGTATCTATATTACAAGCAGCATTACGTTTCTACGAAAAGAATCATTTCTCGATTATCGAAAAGGAAAAACTGCCATCAAAATTTCCTTTAATGAATGCTGATAACGTTTTTTGTTTCCTCGATTTAAAATCTTAGTTATGAATGTTATCAACGAATCAGGTATTTTGGCCTTATCGACAAGACTACAAATACTCAGTGAACAGTTGCGCAAGGACGGAGCTTTAATCTACAGAGAATTCGGAATCGATTTTGAGCCGAAATGGTTTCCTGTTATTTTCACATTACACCACAAAAAAATATTGAGTGTTGTAGAGATTGCTAATGAAATAGGGTACAGTCATCCTTCCACCATCAGTTTGTTAAAAGAACTTGAAAAGCAAAAAATGATCATTTCTAAAAAACACAAATCTGATGAGCGTAAACGTCTGATTGAATTATCCCCAAAAGGTTTAGATTTAATTGAAAAAATGCAGCCTGTTTGGGAGTTAATTTCTACGATTTTAGGTGAAATAGCAGATAATAACAATCATTTGCTGAGGGCAATAGAAGAAGCAGAAGAAAAATTGGCAACGCAATCATTTTTGCAAAGAGCAATACAAATGAAAAATACCAAATAGCTCTTTTAATTTTTGTCATTTCTTTAGAGAATTTTCAGAAAATCGAAATTGTCTTTAGATCAAAGCATTTTCTTAAATAAAATTTAACAAATTATTTGCAAATATGGTTTAATTACTTACTTTTGTACCGCTTCGTGTGAAAAGCGCAAAGATGACGGGGAATTAGCTCATTTGGCTAGAGCGCTACACTGGCAGTGTAGAGGTAACGGGTTCGACTCCCGTATTCTCCACTTAAACAAAACTTTATCAAACCATATTAAAAGCTATGAAGAAACTTTTTTTACTTTTAGTGACTACTTTTTTACTAATAGGATGTACTGCTGATGACGAAACAATCTATGATTATATAGGAACTTGGTCTGGCACGTACACAGGAAGCGATAAAGGAGTATGGAATTTTGTGGTTTCTGACGACGGAAATGTTAAAGGAACAATGCATTCTGAAGTCAATAACGAAAACTATAACATTTCAGGTCACTTGGACGCTTCAGGGCAATTAACAGCAGAACTTGGTTTGCCATCCGATGGACAATTTTCAGGAACTTTGACCCCAGATAAAAAAGGAAGCGGAAACTGGACAAACGCAGTACCAACGCCAACAAGAAGCGGTGCTTGGATTGGAGAAAAAAATAAATAATTTCTAAATTATACTATTGAAAACCTGTAAACAAAGTTTACAGGTTTTTTTGTGTTTCCAAGTTATCTATAGGCATAAAAAATCTGCTGAATTAGCCAAATCTACGAGAAAAAATCGACTTTCTATTTTCGAATAAACTTAAATTCAATTTAAAGAAATCCCATCTTAATAATTTCATCATCTTTTTTCAAAACTACAAAGTGAAACTGTACGTCGTTTCCGGAAAAATGTTTTTGAAAAACATATTCATTAAGCGGTTTTTCTGCAGAAATAATTTCTTTAAAATGCTCCGACTGGTATTCATCAAAATCAATTTTCAAAGTCTCCACAATGATTTCATCAACGCTGATACTTTTATCTAAAATTAAACTGTAATCCCATAATCCCGCAGAAATTGATATTAAATTTTCAAGACTTGGAATGATTCCAAATTGAAAGTCTTTTAGCATCTGCATACCTGTATCTGTAGCAATTCCGTTTTTCACAGTTCTTTTCCCCTTTTCTGAAATACTGTCTAAGTCTTTAATCTCAGTCATGAGCTTTGCAAACTTCTGATAGAGTAGGGCATCATCACATTCTTTAATATAGGGCTCCAGACATTGCCTGAAAGCTTTACCGATCTTAGAGCAATGACCAAATTCTGAACTGTTCTGACGAACTTTTTCGTACGATGCGCTTTTCTTAAAAGCATTTTTATTAAAGCCACTTTTCTTCCGAACGACATTTTTACCATTCAGATTATAAAAAACCAAATCTCCTACCGTTCCGTTAATTTTTAAAAAGCTTTCATACGTTGCCATGTTATCAATATTGAACTTCAAATATAATGATTATTTTTAATTATTATAATTTTAACATATAATTATAGTATAGTTGTAGTATAGTTATAGTATAATTAAATTTTTTATATTTATATTTGTTTTAATTAATGAGGTAGACTAAAAATCAATTAGATATGAATTTAAAATCAATACGATTTAAGGAAGTTTTAAGACAGTTTGTTTTTCTGTCAATTTCTGCAACGATCATCATTTCATGTGGAAGTTCGAAAGCTGTCTCCAAATCAAAAAACTCGTCGAGCTCAAAGGTTTCAAAATCAGAAAGCCTGAGAAAATTAGATTCAAAATTTGACGGTAAACTTTCCAGTTCAATGAAAAATATTTTAAAAGATGCTGAAAGATATTTAGGAACGCCTTATAAATTTGGTGGAAATACATCTTCGGGTTTTGACTGTTCGGGCTTGACCACAAAAGTCTTTGACGAAAATGGATTGAAGCTTCCTAGAAGATCAGCTGATCAGGCAAATGCCGGAAAAAATATAGATTTGGAAGAAGCAAAACCTGGCGACCTTTTATTTTTTGCCACAGCGGGTGGAAGTAAAGTTTCTCATGTAGGCATTGTGCATACTATTGAAAATGATGGAGAAGTAAAATTCATTCACGCATCGACTTCTAAAGGGGTAATCATTTCGTCTCTCAACGAAAAATACTGGAATAAAGCCTATCTTCATGCACAAAGAGTTTTGTAATTGGCAGTGAATTTAATGCATCTGGAATTATAAATAATTCGTTTTCAAAATCATAAGTTTGAAAGGCTTTTGCTGAACTTTTTTGTATATTTGACGACATATTTATTAAACTGATTTAAACTTAAAACATGTCGTTACAACAAACTATTGAAAATATCTGGGATAATAGAGATTTATTACAAAATGAAGACAGCAAAGTAGCTATCAGAGAAGTTATTTCTCTTTTAGATTCCGGAAAACTTCGTGTTGCTGAACCTACAGAAAACGGATGGCAGGTAAACGAATGGGTAAAGAAAGCCGTAGTAATGTATTTCCCAATCCAGAAAATGGAAACTATTGAAGTAGGTCCTTTTGAATTTCATGATAAAATGCCTTTGAAGAGAAATTATGCTGAAAAAGGAGTTAGAGTTGTACCTCATGCAGTTGCAAGAGAAGGTTCTTTCATTGCTTCAGGTGTTATTTTGATGCCTTCTTATGTGAATATTGGAGCTTATGTAGACTCAGGAACGATGGTTGATACTTGGGCGACGGTTGGAAGTTGTGCACAGATTGGTAAAAACGTACACTTGAGTGGTGGTGTTGGTATTGGCGGAGTTTTGGAGCCACTTCAGGCTGCACCAGTAATCATTGAAGACGATTGTTTTATTGGTTCAAGATGTATCGTTGTAGAAGGTGTTCATGTTGAAAAAGAAGCAGTTCTAGGAGCGAATGTTGTATTGACCGCTTCCACTAAAATTATCGACGTTACAGGTTCAGAGCCGATTGAAATCAAAGGGAGAGTTCCTGCGCGTTCAGTGGTAATTCCGGGAAGTTATACCAAACAATATCCAGCGGGAGAATTTCAGGTTCCTTGTGCTTTGATTATTGGTCAGAGAAAAGAATCGACAGATAAAAAGACGTCACTGAATGACGCTCTGAGAGAGAATAACGTTGCGGTTTAAATTGTAATTAACCTAAAACTAATCATCTTGAAAGAAAAATTTTTAAAGTTTATTTTAAACCCCAGATATATATTTGGGGTTTATCTTATTATAGCGATAGTAACCGCTATTTCGAAATACTCAAGAGGAAACTCCATCAATAATTATCTGATTTTTAAATTTACGTACATCAATACAATTCTTGAGAAAAATTTATATCTCCAATATCCGGAGCATTTTCAGGATTCTAATCATTACGGAATTTTTTTTAGCGCACTCATTGCTCCATTTGCTTTAATGCCAGATTGGCTCGGAATTTCTCTTTGGAATGTTGCCAATACCTTTATTTTTATTTATGCTATTCATAAACTTCCTTTCTCGGACGGTAAAAAAGCTATTTTCGCCTTATTATGTTTGCAGGAATTTATCACAGCAGCCTTAAGTTTACAATTTAATATTGCTCTTGTCGGCTTGCTGATGTTGTCAGCAACTTATATTTATGAAAAGAAAGAAGTAAAATCTGCAACCGCACTCATGGTTGGAGTTTTTGTAAAAATCTATGGAGTTGTAGGTTTATCACAGTTTTTCTTCATTAAAAATAAAACTAAATTTATCATTGCCGGAATTGTTATCGGATTATTATTCTTTGTATTCCCAATGATTTATTCAAGTCCTGAATTTGTTATTCAAAGTTATAAAGATTGGTCAGTCTCACTCGCAGAAAAAAACGGACAAAATCAAAGTTTAAACAGCTATCAGGACATTTCTCTGATGGGTTTTGTAAGAAGAATTTTAGGTGATGCATCTATTTCCAATCTCTCATTTTTAGCGTTTGGTCTGCCATTATTTGCTTTACCATATATTAGAATTAAGCAGTATAAAAATTATGCTTTTCAGCTGATGATATTGGCATCAACTTTACTGTTTTTGGTATTATTCAGTTCAGGATCAGAATCTCCTACTTACATTATTGCAGTTGCTGGAGTGATGATCTGGTTTTTCCTTCAAAAAGAAAGATCACCTTTGGTTTTGGGAATGCTTATTTTTGTAATTATTCTTACGTGTTTTTCGCCTTCAGATTTGTTTCCAAAATCTGTAAAAGTAAATTACATTATCAAGTATTCTCTAAAAGCAGTACCTTGCATTGTCGTTTGGTTTAGAATAATTTATGAATTAATGACCAGAGATTTTGAAAAAGATTATAGCCTGACATGATAGCTTATGAAATCGCCATTACAAATCTGCAAGCCTAAAAAGATTAGGCGATTCCATATGACCATTAAAAAACAATAAATATATACACATGAAAAAAATATCTATTGTAATTCCCGCCTATAATGAAGAAGGAAATGTTGCGCTAATTCACCAAAAAATTAAAGAAGTTTTTTCAGGATTACCTCATTATGATTTTGAAATTATTTTTGTAAACGACGGAAGCAGAGATAACACACAGCAACAATTAGAAATTTTATCTAAAAAATTTGACGAAGTAAAATTTATCGAATTTTCAAGAAATTTCGGACATCAGCCTGCTGTGAAAGCCGGTATGGATAGTGCGTTAGGAAATGCAGTAATTTCAATGGATGGTGACCTTCAGCATCCACCGGAACTCATTCCGAAAATGATTAAAAAATGGGAAGAAGGCAATGATGTTGTTCTGACAATTAGAAAATATCCTAAAGAAATTTCTGTCTTCAAAAGAAAAACTTCAGACTTTTTTTACAAGATTCTGTCAGGATTATCTGATGTCAATCTTACCAAAGGCGGCGGTTCAGACTTCAGATTGATGGATGCCAATGTAGTTGAAGTGATGAGAAAATTCAATGAAGATGATTTATTTCTGCGTGGGCTGACAAGCTGGATGGGCTTCAAACAAAGCGCTATAGAATTTACAGCTTCTGAACGGGTTTCAGGGCAAAGCAGTTACAACCTAAAAAAGATGATTACTTTTGCTTTTACAGGAATCACGGCATTCAGTGTAAAGCCATTGTACATCGCAGCATATTTAGGATTTTTATTTTCAGCATTTTCGGTAATTGGTTACGGCGCTTACGTTATTTATGCTTTCGTTGCACAAACGGAAATCTCAGGATGGGCATCATTGATTATGACCATCGTTTTTTTTGGCGGCTTGCAGTTGATTATTTTAGGAATCATAGGAATTTATTTAGGTAAAATTTTTAAACAGGTAAAAGCAAGGCCAAATTACATTGTAAAAAATAAAAACTTTTAAAAAGGGATTACAATCTTTCCAGAAGACTTTAAATCCGGAATTTTATATAAAATACAGTCATGAAGATAGCATTTGATGCAAAGCGTTTTTTTCACAATACATCGGGTTTAGGCAACTATTCTCGTGATTTAATCAGAATTTTGTCTCAATATTTTCCTGAAAATGAATATATCTTACTCAATAAAAATAAGTCTGAAAGAGGGAAAGAAATTTTAGAACAAAACAATGTTCATTTCATTGAATCTTCAAAAGGAAAATTTTCCCGTCAGTTTAAAATGGGGAAAGATGCACAGGCTCAAAATGCAGATGTATTTCACGGATTATCAGGTGAATTACCTTTAAAATGGGATAAAACTCCGATCAAAAAAGTAGTGACGATTCATGATTTAATTTTCATGCGTTATCCACAATACTATTCTTTTTTTGACCGGAAAATTCATTTTTGGAAGTTTAAAAAAGCAGTAGAATCTGCAGATAAAATCATTGCAATTTCCGAGCAGACTAAGCAGGATATTATTTATTACTTAAAAGTTCCTGAAAATAAAATTGAGGTAATTTATCAGGGCTGTCATCATGCTTTTAAAGAAAATCAATCAGAGGATTTCATTCAGAAAACCAGAGAGAAATTCAGTTTACCAGAAAGACTCATCTTAAATGTTGGAACAATTGAAGAGCGTAAAAATCTCTTAAACATTGTGAAAGCAATCGATAAAACTGAGATTCCATTGGTTGTTGTCGGAAGAAAAACAAAATATTTCAAAAAAGTTCAGTACTTTATCCGTAAAAACAAAATGGAAAATCAAGTCCATTTTCTTGAGGGCGTTTCGATGAATGAGTTGGCTGTTATCTACAAGCTTGCCGATATTTTTGTCTATCCGAGCTTTTTTGAAGGTTTTGGAATTCCTGTTATTGAAGCTTTATTTTCAAAAACCGTGACGATTACCAGCAACACAAGTTGCCTTCCCGAAGCTGGAGGTAATGATTCAGTTTATATTGATCCTAAAAATTATTTAGATTTAAGATCAAAAATACAGTTTCTTTGGGACAGTGAATCTGAAAGAAAACGCCGTGCTGATAAGGGTTTTGAATTTGTTCAAAAATTTAATGATGAGCCGATTGCCAATGAACTGATGAGTTTTTATCAAAAAATTATTTCGTAAAATTCTTGTCAGTTTAAAAATAAGTTCTACATTTGTACCACAATATTCAAAGAAAATGAAACCGAATTTCTCAACACTTCATCATTATCATCATCTCAGCTAAGGCGGAAGTGATTGATATTTTGTGTTGAATTCATAAAAATAAATTAAAAACCGTCTGAGTAAGAACGGTTTTTTTTGTTTCCACATTTCTGTGAAATTTTTATAAATCAACTTCATTTACTCAGACTAAAACTTATAAAAAAGTAATGAGTAAATTAAAAATTGCTATTCAGAAAAACGGTCGGTTGTACGAAGAATCTCTTCAACTTCTCAAAGATTGTGGCATTTCTGTAAACAACGGTAAAGATCAGCTGAAGGTTTTGGTAGATAATTTTCCGTTGGAAATTATGTATCTCAGAAACTCCGATATTCCGCAATATCTGGAAGATGGAGTAGTAGACATTGCGATTGTTGGTGAAAATCTATTGGCAGAAAAACAGAAGCAAAATGAGATTGTACAGAAATTAGGTTTCTCAAAATGTCGTGTTTCTTTAGCGATTCCTAAAGATGTAGATACTGATCAACCGCTATATTTTCAAGGAAAAAAGATTGCTACATCTTATCCCAACACCCTCAAAAAGTATTTGACCGAAAACGGTATTCAGGCAGATATTCACGTGATTTCAGGTTCTGTAGAAATTGCTCCGAACATCGGACTTGCAGACGGAATCTGCGATATCGTGAGCTCTGGAAGCACTTTATTCAAAAACGGACTGCGTGAAACCGTAACGCTGTTAAAGTCAGAAGCCGTGTTAGCAAAAAATATTAATCTGAATTCTTCTCAGGAAGAAATTTTAGATAAGTTGCTTTTCAGAATTAAAGCGGTTTTAAAGGCGAAAAATTCTAAATATATTTTAATGAATGTCCCAAATAATAAGATTTCAGAAATCTCTGATGTGCTTCCTGTTTTAAAAAGTCCGACGGTGATTCCGCTTGCTGAAGAGGGTTGGAGCAGCATTCATTCAGTTATTGATGAAGAACGGTTTTGGGACGTCATTGATGAATTAAAACTGAAAGGTGCGCAGGATATTTTAATCATTCCAATCGATAAAATGGTTATTTAAGATGAATATTTACAAAAATCCAAAAAGAGAAACCTGGTTTGAACTTACAAAGAGACCGATTTTTAAAAAGCAGGAAATTTCAGAAATCATCAAAGAAATCTTCGCTGAAGTTGAGAAAAATGGTGATCAGGCGTTAATTAAGTATGCTGAAAAATTTGATTCTGCAACAATTAATCAGTTACAAGTAACTCCAAACGAAACTGATCAAGCGGAAAATTTAATTTCGGAAGATTTAAAACTGGCCATTCAGACAGCGAAAGAGAATATTACAAAATTTCATGCTTCTCAGAAAAGTGAAATTCAGAAAATTGAGACTACAAAAGGGGTCATTTGCTGGAGAGAAAACCGTGCAATCGAAAAGGTGGGAATCTACATTCCTGGTGGAACGGCACCTCTATTTTCTACAGTTTTAATGCTTGCAATTCCGGCACAATTAGCGGGTTGCAAAGAGATTATTTTGTGTACACCACCAGATCAGAATGGAAATATAAATCCTGCAATTTTGTATGCAGCACAGCTTTGCGGGATTTCAAAAATATTCAAAGTAGGCGGAGCGCAAGCAGTTGCAGCAATGACGTTTGGTACAGAAACCATTCCGAATGTCTATAAAATTTTCGGTCCGGGTAATCAGTTTGTCGTTGCGGCAAAAGATTTCACTCAGAATTTTGGGGTGGCCATCGATATGCCTGCAGGGCCAAGTGAAGTTTTGGTCATCGCTGATGAAAATACTGTTCCTGAGTATTGTGCTGCAGATTTATTGTCACAAGCTGAGCATGGAAGCGACAGTCAGGTGATTTTTATATCTACAGATTTGAATGTTTTAAATGAAACGATTGATGAAGTTAAAAAGCAAATCAAAGAACTTCCCAGAAATGAATTTGCTCAGCAATCTTTAAACAATAGCCATTTTATTTTGCTGGATTCTGTGGATGAAGCATTAGAATTCAGCAATCTGTATGCACCAGAACATTTGATTTTAGCGGTTGATCAATTTGAAAATTATATTGAGCAAATTCAAAATGCAGGTTCGGTATTTCTTGGAAATTATTCGTGTGAAAGTGCCGGAGATTACGCCAGCGGAACAAATCACACACTTCCCACCAATGGTTTTGCCAAAAATTACAGCGGAGTTTCATTAGACAGTTTCGTGAAGAAAATTACGTTTCAAAATCTTTCGAAAAAAGGATTAGAGAATTTAGGAAAAACGATTGAACTCATGGCGGAAGCAGAAGGTCTTTTAGCCCACAAAAATGCAGTATCCATTAGATTAAAATAAGATGATGACAACAATAGATATTCAAAAATTAGTTAGAAAAAATATTTCAGAATTAAGACCTTACATCAGTTTTAGAGATAATAATGCATTTGAAAATCCTTTATTGATGGATGCGAACGAAAGTCCGTTTGGTGAATTTAATCGCTATCCGGATTCTACGCACAAGAATCTAAGAGAAAAAATATCGGCTTTTAAAAACATTTCAGCCAGTCAGATTGCCATCGGAAACGGAAGTGATGAATTGATCGATTTGATTATAAAGATTTTCTGCGAACCAAAAAAAGATTCTGTTTTGGTTATGAATCCATCTTTTGCGATGTATGGATTTTATGCAGCAATCAATGAAAATAAAGTTTTGCAGCTCAATCTCAATGAAAATTTTGAAATTGTAAAGGAAGATTTTTTAAATATAATAAAAGAAAATCAACCTAAAATATTATTTCTATGTTCACCTAACAATCCAACAGGAAATTCAATCGAGGACATTGAATTTTACATCCGAAATTTTAACGGAATTGTGGTTGTGGACGAAGCGTATATTGAGTTTTCAGAACAAAAATCTAGTCTTGAATTAATCAATGAATATCCCAATCTGATTGTTTTGCAAACATTCTCAAAAGCTTGGGGTTTGGCCGGAGCAAGAGTGGGAATTGCTTACTCATCGGTAGAAATCACTAATTTTATCTACACGGTCAAATCGCCTTACAATGTCAATATTTTGAGTCAGAATTTAGTTTTAGAAAAATTGGATCAGGTCGAAGATTTTCAAAATAATTTGAATGAAATTTTGAAAGAAAGAGATTGGTTAAAAGATCAGCTTAAAAACATAGTATGTGTTACGAAAGTATATCCCACGGATGCTAATTTTTTTCTGATTGAATTTACAGAAGGAGAAAAAGTTTATGAAAAATTACTTGAAAATGAAATTCTGACCAGCAAAAGATTTCCTCAGATTCCCAACTGCATCAGAATCAATGTCGGAAATAGAAATGAAAATGAACTTTTAATCAATACTTTAAAAAATATTTAAAATGAAAAAAGTATTATTCATCGATCGCGACGGAACTTTAATCATTGAGCCATCAACAGATTTTCAGGTTGATTCTTTGGAAAAGCTTGAATTTTATCCGGGAATTTTTCAAAATTTATCTAAAATAGCAAAGGAATTCGACTACGAACTGGTGATAGTAACCAATCAGGATGGTTTGGGAACAGATAGTTTTCCGTTTGAAGATTTTATAAAACCGCAGGAGAAAATGCTGCTAACTTTTGAAAATGAGGGAATTGTTTTCGGCGACATTCTGATTGATAAAAGTTTTGAGCATGAAAATTCGCCCAATAGAAAACCTGAAATCGGAATGTTGGGGAAATATGTTTACGGGAATTACGACTTGAAAAATTCCTTTGTGATTGGAGACAGGCTGACCGATATTCAGTTAGCTAAAAATTTAGGTTCAAAAGCCATCCTCATCAGTGAAGTTGAAAATGAAAATGCGGAATTGACGACGAGAAACTGGAATGAAATCTATCAATATTTAAGGCAAATTCCACGAAAAGCTAAAGTCTATAGAAAGACCAATGAAACCGAGATTGAAGTTGAAGTTAATCTTGACGGTAACGGAAATTCTGAAATCTCAACTGGTTTACATTTTTTTGATCACATGCTCGAACAAATTTCGAAACACGGGAATTTAAATTTAAAAATTAAAGTAAACGGAGATTTGCAGGTTGACGAACACCACACGATTGAAGATACCGGAATTGTTTTTGGAAAGGCAGTTTTACAAGCTTTAGGTAAGAAGAAAGGAATTGAAAGATATGGTTTTCTACTTCCGATGGACGATTGTCTGTCTCAAGTGGCGATTGATTTTGGCGGGCGGCCTTGGTTGGTATGGGATGCTGATTTTAAAAGAGAAAAAATTGGCGATGTTCCGACAGAAATGTTTTATCACTTTTTTAAATCCTTTACAGATGCTGCAAAATGCAATTTAAATATTAAATCTGAGGGTGAAAACGAGCATCATAAGATTGAATCAATCTTTAAAGCTTTTGCAAAAGCGATAAAAATGGCAGTTAATCAAACTGATCAAAACTATAATTTACCATCAACAAAAGGGAGTTTATAAAATGATAGCGATTATAAAATACAACGGCGGAAACGTGAATTCTGTTCAGAATGCTATAGAAAGATTGGGCGCAAATTCAATCATTACCGATGATTTTGAACTGATAAAAAATGCTGATAAGGTTATTTTTCCAGGCGTTGGAGAAGCTTCTTCTACGATGAAAGTTTTAAGAGAAAAAGGCTTAGATCAGTTAATTCCAAGTTTGAAGCAGCCTGTTTTGGGAATTTGCCTCGGGATGCAGTTGATGTGTAAAAATAATGAGGAAGGAAACACAATAGGAATGGGAATTTTTGATTGTGATGTTAGAAGGTTTCCACCTCTTGATCTCGTTCCTCACATGGGCTGGAATACGGTTTCTGAATTGAAAGAGCCTTTGTTCTCAGAGATTTCAGAAGAATATGATTTGTATTTTGTCCACAGTTTTTATTGTGAATTATCTGAAAGTACAACTTCAGTTTGTGATTACATTTTGCCTTTCAGCGCTTCTTTGCAGAAAGATAATTTCTTTGCGACTCAATTCCATCCAGAGAAATCGGGGGAATTCGGGAATCAATTACTCAAAAACTTTTTAAAAATTTAATTATGAAAATAATTCCTGCCATAGATATCATCGACGGAAAATGTGTGCGACTGTCAAAAGGTGATTACAATACTAAGAAAATTTATAATGAAAATCCACTTGAAGTTGCCAAAGAATTTGAAGATTCTGGAATTCAGTTTCTCCATTTGGTGGATCTGGATGGTGCGAAATCAAAACATATTGTCAATCAGAAAGTGCTTGAAACAATCGCAAAAGAAACGTCATTACACATCGATTTTGGTGGCGGACTGAAAACTGAAGATGATATTGAAATCGCTTTTAATTCAGGGGCTTCGAAAATTACCATCGGCAGCATCGCAGTTCAGAATCCTGAATTTTGTTTCCAATTAATTGAAAAATATGGTTCAGAAAAAATAATTCTCGGAGCCGATTGTGAAAACCAGAAAATAAAAACTTCAGGCTGGTTGGAAGAAAGTGATAAAAATGTGATTGATTTTATTCTTGATTATCAGAAAAAAAACATTCAAAATGTAATTTGTACAGACATATCAAAAGATGGAATGTTGGAAGGTACTTCAACCAAATTGTATCAGGAAATTTTAGATAAGACAACAATTCAATTAGTTGCAAGCGGCGGAATTTCATGTATTGAAGATGTTTATCTGATGAAAGAAATAGGATGTGCGGGAACCATTATTGGAAAAGCTATTTATGAGGGTAAAATATCATTAAATCAACTTCAAAATTTTATTCAAAATGCTTAAAAAAAGAATAATTCCTTGCTTAGACATTAAAGACGGAACGACAGTAAAAGGAATCAACTTTGAAGGGCTGAGAAATGCCGGAAATCCAATTGATTTAGCCAAAAAATACGAAAATGAAGGAGCTGACGAACTGGTTTTTCTCGACATTACGGCGACCATCGAAGAACGAAAAACTTTTGTCGAATTGGTGAAAAATATCGCTAAAGAACTAAGTATTCCTTTCACAGTGGGTGGCGGAATTGCTTCCGTAGAAGACGTCAGAAAATTATTGGAAGCCGGAGCTGATAAAATCAGCATCAATTCTTCTGCTGTTAAAAATCCTTATCTGATTTCTGAATTAGCAAAAGAATTTGGAAGTCAGTGCATCGTTGTAGCAATCGATACAAAATTCGTAAATGATGATGATTGGGTTTTTGTGAAAGGGGGAAGAGAAATGACTGCGTTGAAAACTTTAGATTGGGCTAAAAAAGTTGAAGAATTAGGAGCAGGTGAGATTCTTTTAACGTCAATGAATGGTGACGGAACGAAAAATGGCTTTGATTTAAGATTGACAAAACTGATTTCAGAAAATGTAAATATACCGGTTATCGCTTCTGGTGGTGCGGGAAAAATTAAAGATTTTGAAGATGTTTTTAACCAAACAAAAGCAACCGGAGCTTTAGCTGCCAGCGTTTTCCATTTTGGAGAAATTAGTATTGATGGCTTAAAAAATGAATTGAAAAATAGAAATATCAACATAAGATGAAAATAGATTTTAATAAAACAAACGGCCTTGTTCCTGTAATTATTCAGGACGAAAGAACATTGCAGGTTTTGATGCTTGGTTATATGAATGAAGAGGCTTTTAATAAAACAAAAGAAGAAGGAATTGTCACTTTTTTCAGCCGTTCAAAAAACAGATTATGGACAAAAGGTGAAGAGTCGGGGAATTTTTTAACGGTAAAAAATATTCAAATCGATTGTGATCAGGATACAATTTTAATTAAAGTCATTCCAAAAAATACAGTTTGTCACACCGGAAACTTCAGCTGTTTTGGCGAGAAGGATTCTAAAGGTTTTCTATATGAATTGGAAAGCAAAATTGCTCAGCGAATTGATGATCAAGTAGAAAATTCCTATACCTATTCTCTATTTCAGAGAGGCATCAATAAAGTGGCACAAAAAGTAGGCGAGGAGGCTGTAGAATTGGTAATAGAAGCAAAAGATGAGAATGCTGATTTATTTAAAAATGAAGCGGCAGATTTACTATATCACTTTTTAATTTTATTGAAAGCGAAAAACTTTTCTTTAGATGAAATTGAAGAAATTCTATTGGATAGAAATCAATAAAAAAACCTGCAGAATAGACTGCAGGTTTTAGTTTAGGATTATTTAATCATCACTTTTCTTACGACGGTATGATGATCTGTTTTAATGTGTGCTAAATAAACACCTTTTACAATTCCGGAGATGTTTATTTTAGTTTGATTTTCAGTTTTCAAAAAAGAATGTCCCAACAAATCTGTTAATTCAAAAGTGAAATTTTTCACATTCTTCGGTAATTCAAAATTTAGATAATCTTTTGCCGGATTTGGAAAAACAGTAGTGTTTTCTAACTCATTTGGAGAATTTTCATGAGTTCCCAAAATGGTTGTGGATGCTACAGCAAAGTGTTGAAGTGCCCCTACAGAAGCTTTCCCGACGTTGTAAATATATACAGGATCTGTATTGGCAAAAGTATCATTTGCAGTGTGGGGATAATTACTTCTGATTCTCTCAAAATAACCTGTGATTACTTCTCCTTTAGCTTCAAAAGGCATATAATCAGTGTTTTCAGCTTCATCAATATCTGTAAGTAGAGGTGAATAAAGACCTGTAAGAGTAACTAATTCTTGGGTTGCAGCAGCAGATGCAATAGTGTTATTTGGGTTTCCACCCATATCTTCGTCACAATAAATGGTATTATTTACATTCCCAGCTTTGCCACCTACCTGATCAAGATTAAACACCAATTTGATATCCAGCACACGGTTTGCACCTTGATAAGCAACTGTATTTGCGTAATGAGTGCTTCCTCTCAACCCTTGTTCTTCGCCTGAAAAATGGATAAATTTGATCGAATATTCCGTAGGTATATCTTTCAAAATTCTTGCAGCTTCCAAAATGATCGAAGTTCCACTACCGTTGTCATTGACTCCTGGTCCGTTGATACTGTCAAAATGCCCGCAGATAATAACAAACTTGTTTGGATAAACAGTTCCTATTTTTGTGATAACAAGATTCTTTGAATTGATTGTATTGCTTCCTGATTGGTAAGAAAAAGGATCTTCAACGATTTGACTTGCCGAATATCCGTATGAATTATATTTACTTTTGAGCCAGTTGAGAGCATTTACATTGTTTGTAGAACCAGTAGTTTTGATACCTAAATTAGAAAATTCCTGCAGATTTGTAGTGATATTGGTCTGAGTAACTAGATTTGCCCGGTTCTGGTAAGCTTGAATAAAGGTTTGAGAATATATGGAATTTAACCCTAAAGATAAAATCAGAAAACTAAATATTTTTTTCACTTTAAAAAATTTGAGCAAATGTATAAATAAAATGATTCCAAACAATAGCTTGGAATCATTATTTCGAATCAAATAAAAATATAATTAATTTGAATATTTCTTAATAAAAAATAGAATTTTAGTATAATTTACTTTTTAATAACTATTTTCCTTGTTACACTTTCGGTGTCAGTTTTTATTGAGCAAAAATAAACTCCGTTTTCTAAAGCGGACACATTGATTCCCTTTTGGTTTTCAGATTTTAAAACTAATTTCCCGCTCATATCAGTAATTTCAATATTGAAATTTTTGATTGTATTTGGTAATTCGATATTTAAAATATTCTTAGCAGGATTAGGATAAACTTTAACTGATTCTAACAGATTTGCGTTCGTTTCATTAACTGATAAAGTGGTATTCGCTATTGCAAAATGCTGAAGAGCGCCAACCGCAGCCTTTCCTACATTAAAAACATAAACAGGATCAATATTCGCAAAAGTATCATTGACAGTATGTTGATTTCCGCTCACTGGAGTTTCATAAAAACCTGTAATAATATCTCCTTTAGCTTCAAAAGGGACATAATCTGATGAAAAAGCATTTGACATAGTTGTCTGGAGAGGAGAGTACAGCGTCGTGCAATTTGCCAATTGCTGAGTCATTGCAAGGGATGGTGCATTATTGGCTGTTCCTCCTGCTGAAGTTTGATCACTTTCACAAACAATTGTATTACTTGGATTCGAAATTTTTCCTCCGACCTGGTCAATATTAAAAACAACTTTCAAATTAAGTTGACGAACATTATTATTAAAAACAACATTATTCACATAATGATTACTTCCGATTAAACCCTGCTCTTCACCCGAAAAATGAATAAACTTCACAGAATATTCTGTAGGAACATCTTTTAAGATCCTTGCGGCTTCCAGCAAAATAGAAGTTCCGCTTCCGTTATCGCTTACACCGGGACCGTTTATAGTATCGTAGTGACCACAAATAATAACGTAAGTGTCTGGATAAATGGTCCCTGTTTTTGTAACAATTAAATTTTTTGTTGTATTTCCGTTTACTGTAAAGCTGTCTTCGGTTATTTGACCTGCAGTATAGCCATAGGTTTGATATTTGCCTTTAAGCCAATTTAAAGTATTATTATTTGCGACCGAACCTGAAGTTTTCACACCTAATGCTGCAAAATCCTGCAATAGTGAGATGATATTAGCCTGCGTTACCTGATTGGCTCTGTTTTGATAAGCCTGAATAAAACTTTGAGCCTGTACGTTATATGTTGCTAATGAAAGGAGTAGAAGAGTAGTTAATTTTTTCACTTTTTAATAAGATACTTTAATATTCAGCAAATGTAGATAATAAAAAAATCCCGAGCAAAAAACTCAGGATTTAAATATTGATAACAAAAAATTTTACATTATTTTACTTGATCTACAACTGCTTTGAATGCTTCAGGATAGTTCATCGCTAAGTCAGCTAAAACTTTTCTGTTTAATTCAATGTTGTTCTTTTTAAGAGCTCCCATAAACTGAGAGTAAGACATTCCGTGCTCTCTAGCTCCTGCGTTGATACGCATGATCCAAAGTGATCTGAAGTTTCTCTTTTTCTCTTTTCTTCCACGGTAAGCATATTGCATTGCTTTTTGTACCGCGTTTTTAGCAACAGTCCAAACGTTCTTTCTTCTACCGAAAAAACCTTTAGCTTGTTTCATTAATTTTTTTCTGCGCGCTCTAGAAGCTACGGCATTTACTGATCTTGGCATAATTTAAATTGTTTTTTTGAAAAGGGCGGTAAACTGTTTCATTACACTTATCTGCACCGTTTCAGGGTTAAAATGTTGAATTGTTATTCTTATAAACCGAAAAATGATTTATAAAAACTACTTAATTGCTAATTGACGTTTAACGCCTTTTTCATCCACTTTCGCAACATAAGAAGTAGTAGTAAGATTTCTCTTCTGCTTAGTTTCTTTTTTAGTTAAGATGTGGCTTTTGAAAGCATTTTTTCTTTTAATCTTACCAGTTCCGGTAAGTTTAAAACGCTTCTTAGCACCTGATTTCGTTTTTAATTTTGGCATTGTTTGCTTTTTTATGTTTTTGTTATCAATACTTTAGCTATTGGCTAAAAGCTTTTGGCTATTAGCTTTTTGGGCGTGCCCCTCACTCGTTCATTCCGCTTCGCTCCATTCACTCATTCGGGTCAGGCTATCCATTTCAAGTCCTCGCTCCATGGCTTTTGCCAGCTCCTGCTGTGGGCTTTCCATTTCTATCCTTCACGCAGATATTCGGTTTGCAAAATTACGAAAAATAATCATACAAAAAGAGACTTTCATTAGAAAATCTCTCTATGTATATTTCGCAAGACAATGAGTCAAAAAAACTCATCATCAGATTGTCAAATTATTTAGCTGGTTTTTTAGGACTCATCATCATAATCATTCTCTTACCTTCAAGTTTAGGTAATTGGTCTACTTTCCCAACGTGCTCTAATTCCTGAGCCAGTTTAAGAAGTAAAATTTCACCTTGGTCTTTAAAGATAATAGAACGTCCTTTGAAAAATACGTAGGTTTTCAACTTTGAACCTTCTTCCAAAAACTTTTCAGCATGTTTCTTCTTGAAATCATAATCGTGCTCGTCAGTCTGAGGTCCGAAACGGATCTCCTTTACAACCACTTTGATTTGTTTTGCTTTAAGCTCTTTTGTTTTTTTCTTTTGCTCGTACAAAAACTTTTTATAGTCTAGTATCCTCGCAATGAAAGGTTCAGCTTTGTCTGAAATCACGACCAAATCTAATTCCTGCTCTTTGGCAATTTGTCTCGCTTTGTCAATCGGGAAAATTCCCGCTTCTACGTTGTCGCCCACTAAACGAAGTTCCCGTACACGGATCTTATCGTTTATCATGTGTAAGTCCTCCTGAGGTGGACGTCTTTGTGGGCCTCTGTTGTTAAATCGTTGTGCTATTGCTTTATAATTTTATTGGTTAATAACTAATTTTAAATTGAAGAATTTTATGTTTAAAAAAATTAAAATTACTTTTTATAAATAATATTAATATAATTTTAACGTTAAATCATGAAATCATCAATTATACTGTTGCTTCTTTTTTGAAGTAGGCTGCAAACTCGTCCATACTCATTACTCCAAGATCGCCTTCTCCACGTCTACGTACAGAAATTGTGCCATCTCTTTCTTCATTTTCCCCTACTACAAGCATGAAAGGAATCTTTTTTAATTCTGCATCACGGATTTTTTTACCCGTTTTTTCGTTTCTCTCGTCAATCAATCCGCTAATATCGTGAATTTCTAAAAATTCTGAAACTTTTTTAGCATAATCTACATATTTTTCACTGATTGGCAATATCGTAAACTGATCCGGACTCAACCACAATGGGAAATCTCCGGCAGTATTCTCTAATAATATTGCGATGAAACGTTCCATAGAGCCAAACGGCGCTCTGTGAATCATGATCGGTCTGTGTTTCTCATTATCGCTTCCGATATAAGTAAGGTCGAATCTTTCCGGTAAATTGTAATCCACCTGAATAGTTCCCAACTGCCATTTTCTTCCTAAAGCATCTTTCACCATGAAATCTAACTTAGGACCGTAAAATGCAGCTTCTCCGTATTCTGTAACAGTGTTTAACCCTTTTTCTTTTGCTGCAGTAACAATTGCGTTTTCTGCTTTTTCCCAGTTTTCATCAGAACCGATATACTTCTCTTTATTATCAGGATCTCTTAATGAAATCTGAGCAGTAAAATCAGCAAATCCAAGGGAACCAAAAACATAAAGAACTAAATCAATTGTTTTCTTAAACTCATCCATCAGCTGATCCGGAGTACAGAAAAGGTGAGCGTCATCTTGGGTAAATCCACGAACTCTTGTCAAGCCGTGAAGTTCACCACTTTGCTCATATCTGTAAACCGTTCCGAATTCTGCATATCTTTTTGGCAAATCTCTGTAGCTCCATTGTGAAGTTTTGTAAATTTCGCAGTGGTGAGGACAGTTCATTGGTTTCAGCATAAATTCTTCTCCTTCGTTTGGAGTTTTGATCGGCTGAAAGCTATCTGCGCCATATTTATCCCAGTGTCCTGAAGTCACATATAATTCTTTGGCACCAATGTGTGGTGTCATTACAAATTCGTAACCTCCTTTTTTCTGAGCATCAGAAAGGAAATTTTCTAATTTTTTTCTCAAAGCAGTACCTTTTGGCAACCAAAGTGGTAAACCTGCACCTACTTTTTCTGAGAAAGCAAAAATTCCTAATTCTTTACCTAATTTTCTATGATCTCTTCTTTTTGCTTCTTCCAGTAACTCAAGATATTCAGTCAGTTCTTTCTGTTTCGGGAAAGAAATACCGTAAACTCTTGTTAACTGAGGATTTTTTTCATTTCCTCTCCAGTAAGCACCTGCAGCGTTCAAAATCTTTACGGCTTTCACAATTCCTGTGTTTGGAATGTGACCTCCACGACAAAGATCTGTAAAATTATCATGCGTTACAAAAGTGATTTCACCATCATTAAGATTAGAAATCAATTCTACTTTATAAGGATTATCTGCGTAAGTTTTTAAAGCTTCTGCTTTAGAAACTGGGTATAGTGAGAATGTAGAAGCTTTTTTAGCATTTTCTAAAACTTTCTTTTCAATTTTCTCAAAATCTTTTTCAGACAAAACTTCGTCACCGAAATCTACATCATAATAAAATCCGCTTTCTATAGCCGGACCGATCGTTAATTGAGCGTTTGGATAAAATTCAAGGATCGCCTGCGCCAAAAGGTGGGCAGAAGAATGCCAGAAGGCTTTCTTACCAAGATCATCATTCCATGTCAAAAGCTGTACCGTAGAATCTGTGGTGATAGGCGTGGTAACCTCGACTTGGGTGCCGTTTACTACTGCGGAAATGGTATTTCTAGCCAATCCCTCGCTTATAGATTTTGCCACATCCAACGGAGTGACTTCTCCCTCAAATTCTCTGACGCTATTGTCTGGAAGTGTAATTTTTATCATTGTTTACTAAGAAATTTTAAGTTGCAAAAATACGCATTTTTTACATCTTTATGAAATCGTAGCATGATAATTCACAAAAAATACAATTTATTTTAAAATCTGACGTTAGTGCTTATTTTTCAGTAACCTTTTTAGCGTTTTAAATCGCTTTCAAAGAATGCCAAGTTTTGAATTGGTGACAAATTTTGAAATCTGCTGAAAACCGCAGCCCGACCTAAGTGGAGCTCTTTTTTCTGGCGATGCGATTGACCAACCGTGTAAATTATGATATCCCTTGGTTCGCATTGCCAGAAAAAAAGCGGGAACGGAGGGCGGAAAAAGCTGCCCTAATAAATAATTGCAAAAAAAATACTAAGCTTTCACTTAGTATTATCTGTTTTCCCTGATTTGTTTTCTGAAGATTTTTTCACATCTTCTTTATCTACATCGGGTGGATTTTGTTTTTTTGAAGAAGCAGGAATGTTTTGAAAATCTTCATTCTGCTTTTTGGTTTCTGCTGAATTTGCAGATTCATTTTTTTTGTTATCGTCGTTTGAGGTCATAATTTTGATTTTTTAAAGTCCAAGAACACCGAGTTGTCCGGTTTTGTCTTCTATCGTATAGTTCAAAGCCTTTGCCAAAACGAAAATATTGTTCAGATTTTCCATCAATTGTTGTTTGCCTTCACTTCTCAGTTTGTTTTGATCTACAGAATTGATTGCCGTTTGTTTCGCCTTTTGCTGAACAGTTTTAATATCTTTTTCGGAAATTCTGTTGATAAAAGAATCATCCAATGACTGAATTTCTACACTTGGAGTAATTCTGATATCCGCATTAGGAAGATCTGTGATAATCAGTTTTTTATTCACAGAATCGACTTCCATTTTCATTTTATTTAAATCATAGGAAACCTGCGCATTGGTTTTAGTGTAGGTAATAATGCTATTGCTTGTCATTTCTTTCCCAAAAAATTCGTAGCCGAATTTGGTTTTCTGCATCGCAGAGAAATCCTGCTCCAGAACGACCATTTTATTCATTTTCGAGATTTGATTGGTCAAAATATAATAATCAGATTTCTCGGTTTTCTCACTAACTTTTAAGCAAGATCTGAAACTGAAAAACAGAATCAGCATCAGGAGAATTCCCGCAACAAATGGAAGAACAAGTTTTAAATTTCTCAATTTTCTTTTTTAAATATTTCTTTGATCACCGACTTATCATCTTTCTTTAAGATTTCTACAAGATCTCTTTCGATATAACCTGAAGTCGGCATTTCAATAATTCTTCCAATTTCCTTGCCATATTTTTCAACGATGATGGTTGGAACTTTTTGGATGTTATATTTTGATTCGTCGCCGGTAGGAGATTCTTTCTTACGGTTAACCGCAATGATCGTCAATCGGCTGTCCGGATATTTTACTTCTTCCAAAATCTTCATCAATCTTGGGAAATCTCTGTGAGAATCTTCGCACCATGTTCCCATGAAAACAATCAGATTGTACGAATTGATTTTGTTTTTCTTTAGTTCCCCAACAGCTTTTTGATCTAAAGCATACTCGTTGAATTCTTTGGTATACCATTCAGAATAAGGTTCTTTTACAAACTGCTCTTTCAATTGGTTTCCCAAGAGCATTTTGCCATCGTTTGTCGTTTCCACCTCACGATTGACCACAACTTTCTGAGCGCTAAACTCCTGAACAGCCAATGAAATCATTGAAACTGCCAATATTTTGGTAATAATTTTCTTCATCTTAATATCTTAATTTTCAATGATTGTTTTTAAATCAGCAGGAGAGTAGTATTTGTTTTTCAAAACTTTGTGATCTGCTTTTCTGTATACATTGAATTTTTCTCCGGATTTTTCATAGAAAGATTCAACCTCTTTTGCTGCGTAAAATTCTACTGTTTCGTTTGCCTGCTCTTCATTATCACAAGCTTTAGACATATTTGAACGCTGAACTTCATTAAATAATTCAACAAATTTATCACCAAGCCCAAATTCTAAAACAGCACCGCTCAAAACATATTGCAAATCGCATAACGCATCAGCAATTTCTACTAAATTTTTATCTTCAATTGCTTGTTTTAATTCATTTAATTCTTCCTGTAAAAGCTCAACTCTAAGATTACATCTTTCCTGAGAAGGAATTTGTGGAGTCTCCAAAATCGGAGCTTTGAAAGTGGTGTGGAATTCTGCTACTTGGTTCAGACTGTCAATTTTATCCATGAAATTTTTAAATTTAAAGCAAATATAGTGATTTTGGGAAAATTATTTTAGAAGTTAGATATTAGATGTTAGATGTTAGATGTTAGATGTGAAATTACTTATTACTCATTGCCCATAAAAAAAGACCGCCATTTTCAGGCGATCTTTTCCACGTTTAATTTTTCAATGGTTAATTTTTGATAAATCTTTTTGAGATTTCTCCAATCTGGATCGTGTATGCTCCTGCGGTAAGGCTGCTTACATTCACTGTGCCTTTTTCGAGTTTTCCTGAGTTGATTAGTTTTCCACCCATATCGAAGATTTTATAATCTTCTGCATTCGTATTTGAAATATTTAAAATGTCTCTTACAGGATTTGGGTATAATTTAATATCAGTCAATACATTTTTGACATCAAAATCATTTCCTCTTCCTGATGAAAGAATATTTAAAGTATAATCTTCAACCTGCCCATAAGTGTAAGATCCGCAAGATGATGAAGGAACAGAATTGTACTGCATCATTACTCTCATTCTCGTGCTTCCTAAAGTTGCTGTTGAAGGAATCGTGATTGAACCTGTTACAGGAGTAGTTTGTGAACCTGTTTTTGTCCAAACCAATTCTCCGCTGTCTGTGAAATCACCATCTTTGTTATAATCGATATAAACAGCGTAGGCTTCATTGTATTTAGTTGAAGTCCAAACTGGAGTGATAGAAATTGTATTCGCAGTTCCACGAGTTACATTCGTAGAAATAGAAGTGAAGTTTTCATATCCGGCAGTTCCTGTTGAAGTATTATTGATAGTACCGAATTTTACATTTCCAATTCTTTCATCTGCAGTATTTGTTGCAGTTGCCGAACAATAAGTAACGGTGCTTCCCGCAAGAGTAGTAACGGTTGCAGTATTGCTTGCTGTAGAAACATTTCCTGCTGCATCCTTAGCTCGTACCGTAAAACTATACGTTGTAGAAGGTGTTAAACTTGTAACCGTATAATTCGTGGAAGCCGTATTTCCAATCAACGATGATCCTTGATAAACATCATAACCAGTAACACCTACAGCATCTGTTGCGCCAGACCATGAAAGATTGGTGCTTGTAGAAGTTGTTCCTGAAGCTGAAAGAGTAGGAGCTGTAGGGGCGATCGTATCGGTGCTTCCTGATCCTGCATTGACTGAAATATTAGCATTATTGACATCAAAGAAAATATGATTACTTCCTTTCACCATAATTCTTCCTGTCGTTGTCGAAACATTCGGTATTACAACCGCCTGAGAACCGTCATTCGGAGTTCCTGCCAACAAAGTAGTCCAAGTTGTCCCTGAATTTGTTGACCATAAAATATCTACATTGGCAGCGTTAACGCCGTTAGCAGTGGTTCCTGCAACATTCCAAGTAACGTTTTGAGAACTTCCACCCGTATAAGTTGTTGATGTACCTTGTGAAGTAATGATGAAAGGACCGGCAGTAGAGTTGACAGTGACTCTTGCATCGTCAGAATTATTTCCTGAACCTCCGGCTCTGTTATCTCGCACTGTAAATCTGAAATTTAAGGTTCTTGCTACAGAAGAAAGTGCTTCCACATTGATCTCAGCACCAGCCGTTGTCGTTGCACCAGCCAAAACAGAAGCCATTCTCGGAAAATACCTCACAGGAGTTGTACTTGGCGTCCAAGATCTGAAAGTTGGTCCGGTAGCTTTGGTAGCACTTGCTGCAGAACTTGTACCTGTCTGAGAAGATGAAGCATTATCAACTTGTTCCCAGATATAAGTGAGCGAATCTCCATTTGCATCAGTTCCTGTTCCCGTAAGCATAAACGGTGTACTTTTCGGAATGGTATAATCTAATCCTGCATCTGCTGTTGGAATTGAATTTCCTGTAGAAGTGCTTACCGGACAGGTTTTAGCTTTTATATTATTCGTAATCTGTTGAATACTTATCGCATGAAAGAAAGAATCTGAATGTGGCTGAATGTCCTGATTGGTAATTCCTGCATACCCCATAATGGTTGATCCTGATCCCGGTTCCATATTAACCCCGGTTCCTTCATTTGCATGAGAAAAAGTGTGATTTCCTCCAAACTGATGTCCTAATTCATGAGCAACATAATCAATATCGAAATTATCACCGGAAGGAATTCCGTCTGATGGAGAGGTGTACCCGCTACCTTTAGAACCGTTTACACAAACACAACCGATACAGCCTGCATTTCCGCCGCCGCCAGAAGCTCCAAATAAGTGTCCAACATCATAATTTGCCTCACCAATAACTGAAGTTAAAGTTGACTGAAGCTGAGAATTCCAATTGCTCATTTGCGCAGCAGCAGAATAGGGATCTGAAGATGCGCTTGTATAAATTACCGCATCATTATTGGCAATCAAAACCATTCGTGCTGCAAAATCTTTTTCAAAAACACCGTTTACGCGGGTCATTGTATTATTCATCGCCGCTAAAGCGAGAGCTTTGGTTCCTCCGAAATATGTTGTGTATTCTCCTGTTGAAGAAAGCGCCAGACGGAATGTTCTTAATTTAGCATCATCAGCGTTTGGCCTTGCCGCAAGAGTAGTGCTGCTGATTCCTTTTTGAGCAACATCGATAACGGTGCATTCAAAATTATTTAAATTATCTTTTTTATCAGATTTTTTATAAACTACATAAGTCGAAAGATCTTTGGTATAGGGCTCGATAAAAACAGCCGATTTGTCACCATAGATTTCCATTGAAGATAATCCTAAAGGTGAAATGCTGAAATAAACTGTAGAATTAGGATCCTCAAGACCTTCACCCACGTAAGATTTAATATCCGGATATTTTGCCGCAAGCTGAGGATCAAAATTTGAATTTTCTCTTACTTTAAAGTTTTCTAATTTTCCGTCAGAGTTGGGGAATGAAATAATAATTTCTGATTTTGCTCCCGCCGCTAATCTTTTTGGAGCATTAGCAAGGGCGTTTTTTAATCCGTTGATATCAAGCTGATAAATTTTAGGATTAAGGATGTTTGTTTTGTTTTCTAAAACTTCTGAGTTTGTTTTTGAAGAACCTTCAGACCAAAGTCGGTCGGTCTGAGCGAAAGCAATGCTTGATGCCAGCATTCCGATCACCAATAGTTGTTTTTTCATATAAATAACATTTTGATTGTGGAATATCAAAGCTAATAAAAATTTTATTACGAAAAACAAAAATTTTTAAGAAAATTTTAGATATTTAACTTAAATCATTATGCAATACATCAAATATTGTTAAAAACTTATATCAAAAAAAAGTACTCGCAAAATGCGAGTACTATAATTAATAATGTTATTGATCTAAATTTCTAAAATTTTTCGTCAGCTGTAGGGCCGTACATACCAGGAACTTTATTTCCTGTAGATCTTAGGTAAACAATGAGTTCACCTCTGTGATGATACAGATGGTTGTACAAAAACGAACGAATTACCTGAATTTTTGGCATGGGAGGAAAGATTGAATTTCCGTCCATTTCCATTTTCCATTCATTCATCATTGTATTTTCGTCCCATTTTTCTATAGCTTGCTGTGCATTCGCAACATTCTCTTCGAACTTTGCTACAATATTTTCTGCCTTAGAAATATCACCTTTGTCGTATTGGTATTTGCCCATATCCAAAACGTCTTGATTGAAAGTAACGTCATACCAATTATAAACTTCGGAGATATGAGAAGCCAACTCAGCTGTAGTCCAGTTGATTTCAGATGGTTTAAAATCCAAAGCACTGTCCGGAATTGCTTTTAACAGTTTTCTTGTGCTTTCTGCTTCATGCAAAAATTCGTCTAATAATGTTTTTTTGATCATTGTATGTGTTTTAAAATAATTTACTTTGTGATTTCTCTACCGATCACCAGTCTTTGGATCTCAGAAGTTCCTTCTCCAATGGTACAAAGTTTAGAATCTCTGTAGAATTTCTCAGCAGGGAAATCTTTTGTATAACCGTAACCTCCAAAAACCTGAACAGCATTGTTTGAAATTCTTACACAAGCTTCAGATGCGTATAATTTTGCCATTGCTCCTTCTTTAGTCATTTTTTGTTTGGCATTTTTCAATGTAGAGGCTCTTTGAATCAACAATTCAGCAGCATCAATTTCTGTAGCCATATCTGCAAGCATAAAATTAATTGCCTGGAATTCAGAAATTGCTTTCCCAAACTGTTTTCTTTCCTGAGCGTATTTTAAAGCAGCTTTATAAGCTCCTCTTGCAGTTCCTAGACTTAAAGCCGCGATAGAAATTCTACCACCATCTAATATTTTCATTGCCTGTTTGAAACCTTCACCAACTTCTCCCAAACGGTGAGAATCTGGTACACGAACATTATCAAAAATAAGTTCTGCAGTTTCTGAAGCACGCATTCCTAATTTATTTTCTTTTTTACCAGAAGTAAACCCAGCCATTCCTTTTTCAAGAACGAAAGCGGTTGAATTATTTTTAGCTCCAATTTCACCGGTTCTCGTCATCACAACAGCGATGTCACCTGAAATTGCGTGAGTGATGAAGTTTTTAGCTCCGTTAATTACCCATTCGTCACCATCTTTAACAGCAGTTGTAGACATTCCGCCAGAATCAGATCCTGTGTTATGCTCTGTCAATCCCCAAGCTCCGATTACTTTTCCGGTAGCTAATTGAGGAAGCCATTTCATTCTTTGCTCTTCGTTTCCAAACTCATAAATATGATTGGTACAAAGAGAGTTGTGAGCTGCTACAGAAAGTCCGATTGAAGGATCTACCTGAGAAATCTCATCCAAAATAGTCACATACTCATGATAACCAAGACCAGAACCACCGTATTGTTCAGGAATTACAATTCCCATGAAACCCATATCACCTAATTGATGAAATAATTCTTTAGGAAAAGTCTGACTTTCGTCCCATTCCATAATGTTGGGTCTGATATTTTTCTCAGCAAATTCTTTTGCTGTTTCAGCTATCATTTTAATGTTGTTGATAGTTTCTGTATTCATATTAGATAATAGTTAGTGCCCAAAGATACTTAAATTGCGGAAATACGAAAAAAAATTATTATCACCTCAATATTTTTCGTCTAATGTTTTATTTATCAGTTTTTTATATTGTATAAATTAACATATTATTAATGAAGTTCAATACACCAAATTACAATATTTTACTAATTTAGCCATCCAATTTTAAGAGAATGAAAAAAAAAATACTTCCTATATTTTTAATTTCATCATTTACTTTTGCACAAATTCCTGCAGGATATTATGATGGAACTACAGGCTTGACAGGATATACCTTGAAAAGTAAAGTACATGAAATCATCTCGGCAAATAATGTAAACTGGCATTATAGTGATTTGCCCAACCATTATAACCAAACAGATCTAGATAAGTATTATGACCATGGTGCAAGTAATACTAATTTTTTATTAGATATTTACTCAGAAATTCCTTTGGGACCAGATTCTTATGAGTATACATCTGCAAACTTAATCAGTTCTTCAGGAGCAGAAGGCTTGGGATACAATAGGGAACACGCAATTCCTCAGAGTACATTTAACAGTAATTATCCTATGTATTCTGATTTACATTTTGTGATTCCTACTGATGCAAGAATAAATCAGCTACGTAATAATTATCCTTATGGTATAGGAAATTCTACAATTCATTACTCTTTTACAAACACATCTAAAATTGCTAACAGTGCAATTCCGAATTACGTATATACCAATAGAGTGTACGAACCCATTAATGAGTTTAAAGGTGATATTGCAAGAATGTTGCTGTATTTTGCAGTAAGATATGAAGATAAATTACCTTCATTTAACTATTCAACCAACATTAATCCGGCAATCGACCGCTCTGCATTTGACGGAACAGCAGAACGTGCTTTTGATCCTGCGTACATCACCATGTTATTGCAGTGGCATCAACAAGATCCTGTTTCGCAAAGAGAAATAGACCGAAATAATGCCGTATATAATATTCAGAAAAACAGAAATCCTTTTGTCGACAATCCTCAATGGGTAAATACTATATGGACGCAAACTCCGGATGCTATTGTTCCGCAAGCGCCTTTGAATTTAAACTCTACGCAGACAGGAGCCTATTTTACAAATTTAACATGGTCGCCGAGTACCAGCACTGACGTTATCGGATATAACATTTATCAAAATGGAACGTATCTGACTACCACAAAATCAACCTCAATTATCATTGATCATTTAAATCCTTCAACCTCATATTCATTCACGGTGCGTGCATATGACAATGCTTACTTACAATCAGCTGACAGCAATACAACTTCGGTATCAACTTTAGCTACAGACACGAATTCTAGAGATCTTTTTGTCACCAAATACATTGAAGGAACAGATGATAACAAAGCAATAGAAATTGTAAACAAAACGGGACATGAAGTTGATTTAAATAACTATAGTATCAGAGTTCAGTTTTACAACAGCAACCCTCCAACACCTACTTATTATTTTGGAAATAGTTTTGAATTAGAGGGGAAAATTGCAAATAATGAAACTTTCATCATCCTCAATCCAAAAGCGACACTTTCCTGCGTACCAAATAATGAAGCAGATTTCCTGACAGCGGGTGATGCTTTGAATTTTTCGGGAACTCAATATGTAGAATTAGCACACAAATCTTCAACTGTAGATGCCATTGGAATGAAGGCTGTACAAAACAATAATGCAAATCTTTCTTTATACAGAAAGTCTACCGTAACACAGCCAAGTACAACTTTCAGCAGTGGAGATTGGGACTCTTATGCAGCAAACTACTGCCAAAATTTAGGTGGGCTTTCTACTTCAGAAGACCTATATGCTGCTACTGAAGAATTTAAAATTTATCCAAATCCGGTTCGTGATTATATTTATGTAAAAGGAAATCTGCGAAAAATTGATGATGCACAAATTCTAGATTTTTCAGGGAAATTAATTTTCACAGAGAAAAAACCTTTTAAAAACAAAGAAAATATTTCTGTAGGAAATTTACAGTCAGGAAATTATCTGCTTAAATTAGATGGTAAAGTCTATCCGTTTATTAAGAAATAAAATTAAAAATATTGTAACATTGATATAAGCAGATTCACTAATAATTAATATCTATAAGTGTATCTGCTTATAATTTTTACATATAAGTATTTATGCTTATATTTGCAGAATGATAGCGGTCATCACTGGTGATATTATTAATTCGCAACATGCAGACACTGAAGTTTGGATTACCAAACTAAAAAATCTTCTTGAAAAGTGGGGAAGTGCTCCACAAACATGGGAAATATACAGAGGAGACGAGTTTCAGTTCAAGTGCAGTATAGATGACGTGTTCTGGCGTTTTCTCGCCATCAAATCTCTTATCAGAAGTCAGGAAAATTTAGACGTAAGAATTGCAATAGGCATCGGTGAAGAAAATTTTTCATCCGAAAAAATTACGGAATCCAACGGTACAGCTTATGTAAATTCCGGGAGATTATTGAATGATCTTAAAAGTGACGGACACACCGTTTCTATCAGAACTTCCAACGATTCTTTAGATCGTGATCTCAATATTTTGCTTAAATGGTCTTCAAAAGATTTTGACAGCTGGACGATGGCAACAGCCGAAATCATCCACGAAATGATCATGAATAATGACATCACACAAGAAGATCTTGCAAAGAAATTTACGATATCACAATCATCAATCAGCCAAAGGCTGAAGCGTGCGAACTACGAATTGATCGTAGAAACCAATCAATATTTTAGAAAGAAAATTTCAGACCTTTAACATGATATTTACTCAACTCATATTGGCACATCTACTCGGAGATTTTATTCTTCAGCCAAATTCTTGGGTTTCAGATAAAGAAAACAGAAAACTGAAGAGCAAATATTTGTACCTTCACGTTCTGGTTCACACTGTGTTAAGTTTTATTTTTCTTTGGAATCTTGAATTATGGTGGGTTGCAGCATTGGTGGGAATTTCACATTTAATCATCGATTCCGCAAAGCTTTATTTTCAGAATATTAAAACTAAAAAAAGATGGTTTTTCATCGATCAGTTTTTGCATATTGCAGTGATTGCGGGAGTTTCTCTTTATTTTAATGAATTTAATTTTAAGTTTTTAAAAGATCAAAATACTTTAAAAATAATTGTAGCAGCATTGTTTTTATCAAGTCCTGCATCAATTATTATTAGAACTTTACTGTCTTCATGGACGCCCGCTCCGGAGACACAAACCAGTTTACAAACCGAATCTTTATCAAGCGCCGGAAAATATATAGGAATCTTAGAACGTCTTTTGGTTTTCACTTTTATCATGGTGAACCATTGGGAAGGCGTAGGCTTTATGGTCGCAGCAAAATCTGTTTTCAGATTCAGCGATCTTGCACAGGCAAAACAAAGAAAACTGACAGAATATGTGCTCATTGGTACATTGCTAAGTTTTGGAATGGCAGTTTTAACAGGAATTTTAATTAAGTAAAATAATATAAATCTAATGCAGAAACGGAAGTCGTAGATTCGCGAATTCCTTTTAAAAAAAGTAAAAATTATGAGTCAAAAGAAAGAAATGTTGTATGAAGGTAAAGCAAAACAGGTATTTGCTACCGATAATCCTGACGAAGTAGTAGTACGTTTCAAGGACGATGCTACAGCATTTAACGCTCAAAAAAGAGGATCAGTAGATTTGAAAGGTGAAATGAATAACGCCATCACCACTCTTATTTTTGAATATTTAAATGAAAAAGGGATTAAAACTCATTTCATTAAACAATTGGACGAAAGAGAACAATTGGTAAAAAAAGTATCTATTATTCCTTTGGAAATGGTGGTAAGAAACTATTCTGCGGGAAGCATGGCACAAAGATTAGGTGTTGAAGAAGGAATTAAATCTCCGGTAACAATCTTCGATATCTGCTACAAAAAAGACGAATTGGGAGATCCGCTTATCAACGATCATCACGCAGTTTTCTTAGGAGCAGCTACGTACGAAGAGCTTGACGAAATGTATGAATTGACTTCTGATATTAATGAAATTTTGATCGATTTATTCGACAAAATGAATATCATCTTAGTTGATTTCAAAATTGAATTAGGTAAAACTTCTGACGGCGAAATCATTTTAGCAGACGAAATTTCTCCTGATACTTGCAGACTTTGGGACAAAGACACGATGAAGAAGCTGGATAAAGACAGATTCAGAAGAGATCTTGGTGAAGTAACTGAAGCTTATGTTGAGATCTATAACAGACTGAAAACTTTACTAGGTAAGTAATTAGGCTAGAAGCCAGAAGTTGGATGCTGGAAGTTTATCGGCAAAAATTAAAAGTTTAGTTGTAAACTTCAGACTTCAAGCTCCCAGCTTCCATCATCAAAATTTAGAAAAAATAGAAATGAAAAGTTTAGACATTCATAAAAGTGAATATTTAAAACAGTTTGAAACTCAGACCTACGGAAGAAATCTTTTCAGAACGCAGGAAGAAGAAAGACTGGATGCTCCCAATGAGGAGTGCGGCATCTTCGGAATGTATTCTGATAATGATCTCGATACGTTTTCTCTTTCACAGTTCGGGCTTTTTGCACTTCAGCACAGAGGTCAGGAAGCGTGTGGAATTTCCGTTTTGAAAGACGGGAAAATCACCAATATGAAAGATGAAGGTTTGGTTTTGGATGTTTATAAAGAGATCCAGGATCCTGAAACTTTTATGGGAAATTCTGCAATCGGTCACACCCGTTACACGACTGCAGGAGACAAAAAGAAGTATAATTTTCAGCCATTTTTCGCCAAAAACGAATATGATCAGATTATACTTTCTATCGCTCACAACGGTAACTTAACCAATGCGAGAGAATTAAAAACAGAATTGGAAGCTGAAGGCGTTGTTTTCAGAGCCACTTCAGATTCTGAGGTTATTTTAAGATTAATTCAAAAAAATCTTGATCTAGGTCTTCGTGGAGCGATTAAAGCGACAATGGAGAAAATAGAAGGCGCATATTCTGTTGTAGGAATGACGAGAAATAAATTCTTTGCATTCAGAGATTTCAACGGAATCAGACCTTTGGTTTTAGGTGCAGTGGACGAAAAAACGTATGTAGTTGCTTCAGAATCTGTAGCTTTAGACGCTGTTGGCGCTCAATATGTGAGAGATATTCTTCCGGGAGAAATCATCTACACCAACGAAAACGAGCCCGGAAAACTGAATTCTTACATGGTGAATGAAGAAAGAGGAAAGCAAAGAATCTGTTCTTTTGAATATATTTATTTTGCAAGACCCGATTCTACCTTACAGAATATCAATGTGTACGAGATCAGAGAAAAGTCTGGTGAGAAAATCTGGGAGCAAGCTCCTGTAGAAGCAGATATCGTGATTGGAGTTCCAGACTCTGGAGTTCCGGCTGCGATTGGTTTTTCTAAGGCTTCTGGAATTCCTTTCCGTCCGGTTTTGATTAAAAACAGATACATCGGAAGAAGTTTCATCGTACCGACTCAGGAAATGAGAGAAAGAGTAGTTAACTTAAAACTAAACCCGATTATTTCTGAGATTAAAGGAAAAAGAGTCGTAATCATCGATGATTCAATCGTTCGTGGAACGACTTCTAAAAGATTGGTAAAAATTTTAAAAGAAGCTGGTGTAAAGGAAATTCACTTCAGAAGTGTTTCTCCGCCAATTATTGCACCTTGTTATTTAGGAATTGATACGCCATCGAAAGATGATTTGATTTCTGCAAATATGTCGACTGAACAGTTGAGAGATTATTTAGGAGTAGATTCTTTAGAATTTTTGAGTACAGAGAACTTAAAAATAATTTTAGGTTCTTCAAACCATTGTTTTGGATGTTTCACTGAAGAATATCCTGTTGCAAAAGGAGAAGAAATAGAATTGTTTAATTAAGATTAATAATTCATAGCAATAAAAAGTATACTGAATGGTTTTCAGTATACTTTTTATTTTTAGAAAAGTGTCAGTTTACAAGTATAAAATATCCTAATGCCACTATTCCACTCTAAATCAAAAAGTCTTATAATTTATATTATGTTAAATAGGATGTTTTTCAAGATTCGTATCTATCTGAATTACAGTTAAAAATAATGTTTTTTGAAAATCTAAATTTTTAAACTTTATTAGATTTTTAATATTTAAAATTTTAATCTTATCATTCATTCAGTTTTATAAATAAATTTTCTATTATGAAACTTGCAAAAAATTTTAATAAAATAATTTGTCTTAATTTTCAATTTTCCTAATCGCTGAGAATCAATTATTTTATTTTTCTTTGGAAATTATTCTTATAAACAAATCTACAGCATTTTCAATTTTGATATTTTTTTGTTGTTGACTTTATTTTTATTGATTGCATTTAAAGAAAAAAAAGTTTACCTGCAAAACACAAATAAACTTTTCGAATATTTAATTTAAATTATTTCAAATTTGCTCTGAAAAAACTTTCCAGTTTATCAAAAGGAATCACATCCGCTATATCATATAAATCCACGTGAACCGCATTTGGAATGATCATTAATTCTTTCGGTTCATTGGCAGCTTTAAAAATATCTTCACTGAAATATCTTGAGTGTGCATTTTCTCCGGCAATCAAAAGCATTGGTCTTGGGGAAATTTCTTTTATATAAGTCAAAATCGGCATATTCATAAATGCTATCGGATTGGTAATTAACCAAGCTCCGTTAGAGTTCACAGAATTAACGTGAAAGCCGCGTGGTGTTCTGTAATAATCGAAATATTCTTTTACAAACTGAGGTTCATTGCCTTTCAAACTTTCAGGTAAATTTCTTGGTCCGTCTGTCGGTTTTCCATTTTCGGCATCTTTCCAACGTTGCTGACCTAAATCTTCCAAAGTTTTGGTTCTTTGATCAGCCGTTACAGAATCGTTATAACCTTTTGACATCACTCTTGTCATATCGTATAAGCTTGTTGTCGCAACGGCTTTTACTCGTTTGTCAACTGCAGTTGCGTTCAATGCGAATCCTCCCAATCCGCAAATTCCGATGATTCCAATTTTATTTCTGTCAACATTTTTTTGAAGTCCCAAAAAATCAACGGCAGCGCTGAAATCTTCTGTGTTAATTTCCGGAGAAGCTAAATTTCTTGGTTCTCCTCCACTTTCTCCTGTGTAAGATGGATCAAACGCCAAAACAACAAAACCTCGTTCTGCCATTTGATTGGCGTACAAACCTGAAGACTGCTGTTGCACTGCTCCAAAAGGTCCGCTGATTGCAATTGCCGATAAATTATTTCCAGCATTTTTTGGAAGATATAAATCACCAGAAAGTGTAATTCCGTAACGGTTTTTGAAACTTGCTTTTTGACGGGTTACTTTTTCACTAATCTTAAATGTATAATGTTCTTTCGATGTATTCATTTTTTCTGAATTTTGATTGGAAGATTTCTGTTTCTTCTGCGCTGATATTTGCCCTAAAGACAATAAAGTCGCAGCAATTATTAATGTGAGTCTTTTCATTATTATTTTTGGTTGTTAACTTCATTAAATTCTACATCCGACACGGGTTGAAGCCAGGTAACCTGCACATCGTCTTTAAAATTGGTAATAGCAATATGCGTCATCGAAGTCTTTGCAGATGCGCCGTGCCAATGCTCCACATTTTCGGGAATATTGATGACATCGCCCTTTCTGATAGCTCTTGCAGGTTGTCCTTTTTCCTGATAAAATCCCGAACCTTCGGTCACAATTAAAACCTGACCTTTCGGATGGGTATGCCAATTGGTTCTTGCTCCCATTTCAAAAGTCACCGCTCCCGCAGAAAACTCGTTGTTTTTATCCTTTGCGACCAAAGGCGATAAAAAAGCGTTGCCTGTAAACCAGTCATTGGGTAATTTTTCTCCTTTCGGGAAAAGAGATGTATTTTCTTTGTCCATTTTTTCTTGATTTTTAGAGTTACACGATAAGTTTGCTACAGTCAAAAGAGTGAATAGCAAAACTGTTTTATAATTAAATTTAAATTGAATCATTAGTAATTTCTTTAATAATTTTAGCAGGAATTCCACCCACAATCATATTATCAGGAACATCTTTTGAAACGACTGCTCCTGCAGCGACCACTGCATTTTCACCAATCGTTAAACCAGGTAAAATTGTTGCATTAGCACCAATCCAGGCATTTTTTTTGATTAAAATTGGTTTGGCAATCAGTCCTTTTCTTTCTTTGGGATTCAATGGGTGGTTTTCTGTGATGAGATTGACTTTCGGACCAATTAAAACATCGTCCTCAATCGTAATTCCGCCCAATGCAAGAAAGGTACAATCAAAATTGATGAAGACATTTTTACCGATGTTGATATGCTTTCCGTAATTGATGTAAAGTGGCGTAAATACGGCAACATCCTGAATTTCTTTGTCTAAAATTTGTGATAATAACTTTGTAATCTCATCAGGATTTAAAGAATTATTCATCTGATTAAGCAAAACTTTTACAGCAAAAGCTTCCTCTCGCAATCTGTCTATTTGCGTATCGTTTGGAAAGATAGTTTCGCCGTTTAAAAGCCTTTCGAAAATATCTTTTTGAAAAGATTCCGGATTTGAAATAGGTTGTGAATCTGACATTTTAAATTGATTTGATGATCAGATACAAAGGTATTGCGACTTACAAGCAAGCCGTTAAAGAATATCAAACCAAAAGTTAAGAAAATCAAACTTCCGTCAGTCGAAAAGCTTTGGGATTGGTTCTTGTTTGTTTTTTAAAGAAATTATTAAAATAAGTTGGATATTCGAAACCCAGCGCATAAGCGATTTCGGAAATACTCCAGTCGGTGTGCTGCAAAAGTGCTTTTGCTTCTGTAATGATTCTTTCGGTAATATGCGAAGTCGTAGATTTTCCGGTAACTTCTTTTACGGCTCGATTCAGATAATTGATGTGAACATTCAAATGCTGAGCGTAATGTTGAGCGGTTCTTAACTGGAGCGGGTTTGCAGTGGTTTCAATCGGAAATTGTCTTTCCAATAATTCCAGAAAAACAGAAGTTAGTCTGGACGATGCATTTTTATTTTGCTCGTAATTTTCCGATGGTTCCATCTTCAGAGATTCGTGAATGATGAGACTGATGTAATTCCTAATCAATTCATCTTTAAATACATAATCACTTTCCTGCTCCATTATCATTTTCTGAAAAATGGTATTAAGGAAAATCCTTTGCTCTTCTGTAATTTTCAAAACAGGAGTTCCACCAATTTTAAAAAATGACGACTGTTGAAGGCTCTCCGAACGTTCAGAATTTTTAAAGAATTCTTCAGAAAAAAGGATTGTGTAACCTACATAAGTTGTAGAAATTGTTTCCCAGGAGTAAGGAATATGCGGATTGCCAAAAAAGAGAATCGTCCCTTCTTGTTCATAAGTTTTATCAGAATAATGAATTTTACTTTTCCCTGTGGTCAGGCAGATTTTATAGAATTCTTTTCTGCTGTAAGTACGCGTTTCATTACTGTCATTTTCAATTTGAAATGCCTTAAATCCCTGAAGTTTCAGTTCATTATTAAACTCAGACAGAACTCGTGTAACCTTCTCTTTCATCTTACAAAATTAAGAAATTCAAACTTATCTTATTTTAAAATTAATCTAAATATTAAAACGCCAATAGAATTCTCTGCCGAAACAAAAAATTCTACCGCTTTAAATGTTGTTAAATTTAAATTTTACGAAATAGTTCTCGACTCAATCATCACAAAATATCCGATTCTGTCTTTAATCAGCCATTTGCCATTTTGAAAAACATATTGGTCATCATACTTCACACTGTAATCTGTTAAAACATCCTTTCCGTCAGCTTCACGAATCATTTTAATCTGAGAAAAAGAAACGCCTGTCGCTGTTTCACCATCAATTTTTGTGGTATGCTGACCATTCAATGTGAAATAGGTTTTTACTTGTGAAGCGTGCAGATTAAAATCGGTTTCCATTTTTTCTCTACCCGAAACATCGGCTACCAAAGCACCATTCATATAGACTTTATAGGTAACGTCAGGCGTAAATAAATCCATCACTTCCGAGATTCTCCACTCATCACTCAGGTAGGCATAATCGTCAATTAAGTCTCTCAAATCTTGCTTGTTTTTTAAAATTTCTAATGTCATAATTTTGTTGTTTAATTAAATTTTACAATTACTTTCTGTAATTATTCTTGAACAAAATTATACTATATTTGCTTACATTTTATTAGTTGTTACCTAAAGGTTAGCGACTAACATAAACCAAAGCTATGGCAGAATCAAAAGAAAATCAAACAGATAACAAGGCATTCACCGAAGATTGCCATAAGGTTTTAATGGCAGTTTCGGATGCATTATACGCCATAGGTGGCAAATGGAAACTGATGATTATCATCGCAATGGCAAGAGGAAACAAGCGTTTTACAGAAATCCAAAGACAAGTCAGCGGAATTTCTGCAAGAGTACTTTCCAGTGAATTGAAGGAACTGGAAATTAATGGTTTTATCATCAAAAAAGTAGAAAATGGTTATCCCGTAAGTATAGAATACGAACTTCTACCCTACAGCCACACGCTCGAAGAAGTTGTGGGTGCAATGACAAAATGGGGAATGCAGCATCGGGAAAAAGTAAAAGCCGAAATGGGTTCAGAAAACTCTAAAAAATAATAATTAAGCATTAAAAAACCTTCTTAATTTAAAATCAAGAAGGTTTTATTTTTCAAATCAAATCTGCTTTTACAAATTCAATCTTATCATCTTTAAAAATAAAATCAAAGCTTCCGCCAATTTCACCCTCCGGAAATTCTCCTGTAAATTCTACTTCCAAGTAAGCCGAATTTTCTTTAATATCTAATTTCCTCAATTCAGTCTGAGTTTTGTATCCTATAAAATAGCTCACAAAATAATCTTTGATTCCATCGTGACCGATAAATTTTCTTCCGACTGAAGGGTCGTCCAAAACCGCATTTTCTTTGTAAAATTCCAAATATTTTTCGGTGTTATAATTGTTGCTGACTGCAATCCAATCTTTGATAAATGTTTCTATATTCATTTTAAATTTAGTTATGATAAAAACCTTGCTTGAATTGTACAGGCGTCTGATTGGTCTTATTTTTAAATAACTTATTGAAAGACTGCGAATGCTCAAAACCCAATTGGTAAGCGATTTCTGCTACTGAAAGTTGGGTCGTCGTGAGATAATCTTTTGCTTTTTCGATCAGTTTTTCGTGGATGAGCTGTTGAGCATTTTGCCCCGTCAAAGACCGAAGCATATCACTTAAATATCGTGGAGAAAGACTGAGTTCGGTTGCGAGAAACTCAACGGTTGGCAAACCTTGATTCAATCCGCTTTCTTTATCAAAATAGACATTTAAAAGTTCCTCAATTTTCGAAAGCAAATCGTTGTTCACTGCTTTTCTGGTAATGAATTGGCGCTTGTAAAAACGGTTGCTGTAATTGAGCAAAACCTCGATGTGAGAAAGAATAACATCCTGGCTGAAATCATCAATCGTATTATTCAATTCTTCCTTAATATTATCAAAAACTGAAAATATCGTTTGCTTTTCTTTGTCTGATAGAAATAAAGCTTCGTTTGCAGAATATGAAAAGAATCCAAAGCTTTTAATACGGGTAGCTAATGAATAATTTCTAAAAAAGTCGGGATGAATGAGCAAAGTCAAACCTTCATATTCCATATCATCGGCGCTCGTGGAAATGAGTTGATTAGGCGCAGTAAAAACCATTCCGCCTTCGTCAAAATCATAATAGCCCTGCCCATAACCAATTTTGCCTTTCAGTGTTTTTTTGTAAGAAATCTTGTAGAAATTGAACAGAAAATGCTGGTTCAAAAGATGATCGTCAACAATCATATTCGTGTTGTCATTAATGCTAATCAAAGGGTGAACAGGCTTCCCAAAACCCAGCATCTCGTGAAGCTGAGATATGGAATCTACTTTTATCGGATTATTCATTTCTTAATTTTTTTAATTGATTAAATCTCCAAATGCCATCTGTTTCATCTCCTGAACTGCAGCTTCGGAACCGATTTTCAAACGACGATTGTACAACTGGTTCGCAAATTCTCCCGTCACATATCGCAATTGGTTTTTCCCGTCTGTCGCCGCTTCATAAACCACATCTGCAATCCATTCTACCGGTTCGAAATTATCCGGATTCATTAATTCAAATAATTTCTGCATTCCTTCTTCATAAGCCGGATGGTTGGCAACGGCTAATGATTCTCCTGCAAAATTAGTTTTAATTCCGCCCGGCGCAATAGTTTTGATGCCAACATTATGCAAAGCCAATTCAAAAGACATACTTTCGCTCCAGCCTTCCAACGCCCATTTTGTAGCGTGATAAAGCGAATCCAGTGGGAAAGTCAGAAGTCCGCCAATCGAAGTCGTTGTGATAAATAATCCGTTTCTGTTCTTTCTGAAATAAGGAATAAAAGCCTGCGTCACGCGGATTACTCCGAGTAGATTGGTATCCAGCTGTTTTACGATTTGTTCGTCTGTCAACGCTTCCAAAGCTCCAATCAAACCATAACCTGCATTGTTAAAAACCACATCAATCGTATGAAATTCAATTGCCTTTTTTACCGTATCCTGAATCTGCTCCAGATTGGTGACATCCAGCGGAAGCAAGGTTACATTTTCCAATTGGGAAAGTTCGGTTTCGTTTTGAGGATTTCGCATTGTTGCGATAACTTTCCAGCCGTTTGACTGAAATAATTTGGCTGTCGCTTTTCCTAATCCTGATGATGCGCCTGTAATGAAAATTGTTTTTTGCATTGTAATTTTATTTAAATTTTATAATACAAATGTCCGCAGACGCAGTGAGGGAAATGTTGCCAAAATGAGTTTGGTTGTATCCGAAATGACGAAACAACATTCATTTAGTTTTAAACTATAAAAATATTTTACTTTAGAAGTCGCAAAGAATTATTTTAGTGATCTGATTAAAAAAGAAACCGGAAAAACGGCTCATCAATACATACAGTCAAAGGTGATTGATGTGGCGAAAGAGAAGATTTTTGATATCGCAAATCAATCAGTCAGGTGGCTTATGATTTGGGATTTAAATATCTGCAGCATTTTACGAGGCTGTTTAAGGAGAAAGTTGGAGTTTCGCATTTGGAATATGAAAAATCAGTTTTTACGATAACATAGTTTAAATCAGCTTTCCAAAAGTTCGTTCAAACCGTATTGTTCGAATAATACATTTCCTACTTCAAGCTTAGACCAACCCTCTTTTAATTGATAAGTAAATTTCAATTCATTTTGTTCCAAGAAACACTCCAGATGTAAAACTTTTATATTGTTATGTTTGGTAAGATGGTTTTCTATGACATTCAAATGGGTTGAAAAAATAAACATTGATTTTTCAAATTTAGATAAGCCATTAATGGTTTTTACCGTTATTTGCGAGGCGTCATTGATATTGGTTCCGCTGAATATTTCATCAAAAACCACAAAACAGTTTTTTGATTTTAATTCAATTAAAATTTTTTTCAAATTAATGATTTCCTGAGCAAACAGACTGTATCCTTCTTTCAGATTATCATTTACCGAAAAATGTAAAAAGATGCTTTCATAAAATGGAATATTACAATGTGCCGACGGAACTGCAATTCCTAAATGAGCAAGCAATACGATTGTACTTAGAGACTTCATCGCAGTAGACTTTCCAGACATATTGGCTCCGGTGAAAACAACTGTATTTTGATTCTTTACTTCAAAGTTATTTTTAACGGAACTTTTTAAATCTAAATGATAAAAATCTTTAATTGTAAATTCATTTTTGGTATTAAAATGTGGAAATTCCAAATCATGAACTCTTATTCCTTTAGATATACTGACATAGACGTCAAACATATAAAAGAAGTCCCAAAATGCTACAAATCTTTTGTTTTTATCTTTCGTTTCCTTTTCTAATTGGGTTAAAAGAGCTTTTCTCTGATTAAAATCTAATACTTTACCGTAACATTCATTGACTGACAGAGAATTGATAAATGCAATAGTGGTATCAATCTCTTTACAGTAGTCTAAATGGAGATTTGTTTTCTTAAAATTTCTTAGAATCAATCCAAAACGGTGAAAAAATTCTATAAATAAATTGATATTGTTGTTGGTCTCTCTGTAATACTCACGATATCTTATGCTGCTTAAAAGCGTGTAATGATCGGCATTATTCTCATCCAAAAACTTCTGGATATAAGAGACTTTATTCTCATTGAAATGAAAAGTTTCTAAAAGCTGAAAATTTTCCATGAACATCTTTAGCTTCTGCTGAACATACAAAGTATGTTTTAAGTCGAAAGATTTTTTACTAAAAAATAAGTTGAGATATTTTTTTGATTTTCTGGTTTGCGTAAAATTGAAATGGGCAATTAATTCATCAATATTCTCCATTAATCATTTGTGTTTATTTTTTTTAACTGTAAAACTATTTAAAAATTTTCAGTTTTCACCAAACAAAAGTTTTCTAAACGCTTCTGAAGCTAAAAGAACCTGAACCGACCAATCGTCTGCAGCATCGCTTCCTGCATCATCAGAAATATATTTTAAACATAGAAAAGGAATGTTTTCCTGCATGGCAATGAAAGCCAACGAATACGCTTCCATGTCGATGACATTATATTCGGTGTTGATGTGATTCATCTCAAAACTGTCGCCGCTGCCACAAATTCCTTCTTCCACGCCGTCCATTTTTAAACCATGTTCTAGAACAATCGGGATGTTGGATAACGGTGTTTCAAATTTTTTAAATCCTAAACCCTGCGCATCCATATCTCGCTGGATAAACTTCGTGCAACAGATAATCTCGCCTTTATGAAAACCTACTCCACCTGCCGAGCCAAGATTCACAATTAACTTTGGTTTTCTTCTGATGATTTCTTTGGTAAGTTCAATTGCTGCGCTTACTTTTCCGATTCCGGTGATGAGTTTTTGAGTGTGATCAAAAGCTTTTCCTGCTTCAGATACTAAAGCGAAAACAAAGAGGGTGTCTTCAACGGTAAACGTTGTTTGATTATTTATTTTTATCATTTTTAAATTGAAAAATAGCTTAAATTAAATACTGCAACCGTCTGCATCACAAGATAAATCAGAATCCTTGGAAGCTTTAAAAGGCTTTACAGTTTCGTTATACGTTTGCGTTAAAGCTTCCTCAAAAAGTTCTGCCGGCTGCGCTCCTGAAACGGCATATTTTCCGTTTAAAATAAAGAAAGGAACTCCGGTAACGCCATTTTTACGACCTTCAGTTACATCTTGATTCACTTCGTTATTAAATTCGTCAGAACTTAGTGTTTGCAATGCTTCATCTTTGTTGATGCCTAATTTTTCTGCTAAATTTGACAAGACTTCTGTACTGCCTACATTTTCACCATTTAAAAAATGAGCTTTAAATAATTCTTCTTCCATCTCTGAAGATTTACCGTGCTTTTTTGCTAGGTGAAGAATTTTGTGTGCTGGAAATGTATTGGTAATCAAAGCTTTTTCAAAATTAAAATCAATACCAGAAGCTTTTCCCATTTGTACAACCTGAGCGGTCATCTGCTTTGCCTGTTCTTCAGGAAAACCTTTCTTCTCTCTGAAATATTCTGCAGTAGTCTTTGTTTCCGCAAGTGCTAAAGTGGGATCAAGCTGAAAACTCTTCCACTCTACTTCTACTTCATCTTTAAACGGCAGTTTTTCTAATGCCTGCTCAAAATTTTTCTTCCCGATATAACAGAACGGACACATCACGTCTGACCAGATTTCTATTTTCATGAATTTATTTTAAGGTCAAATATATTAATTTGATATTACTTTCTTGCTAAAGAGAATATGTGCTGATAATGCCAACAACCCCATCACAACACCAACCGTACAAACTCCCTCCCACTGCGCATATTGCCATGCGACAGAAGCCAGCCATGTTCCCAACGAACCACCGATGAAATAAGAAACCATATAAACAGTATTCAAGCGGTTAACTGCAGTAGTTTTCAGTAAAAAATAATTGGTCTGATTCATAATATGGCTCGACTGCACACCCAAATCAATCAGCATAACACCGACAATCAATCCCCAATACGTATTTCCTGCAAAATAGGTGAATCCCCAACTTCCAATTAAAATCAACAAAGCGTATAAAATAATTCTGTTTAAAGAAATGCTCTTTTGCAACTTTCCGACTTTAGCGGCTGCTAAAGCACCAACTGCTCCTGCCAAACCAAAACTTCCGACTACGGAAGCTCCGACCTCAAACGGAGGTCTTTCCATATGGAAAACTAAAGTTGTGAATAATGCACACATCGACCCGAAAGCCATTGCCCCACGAAAGGAGGCCAACTGTAAAACAGGCTGAGTTTTTGCTAAATGGGCTACAGACCTCATCAATTCAATATACGTTCCTTTAAAATTGGGTTGTAACACCGGAAGCATTTTATAAACGAAAAGCCAGACTACCAGCATTAATCCAGCTGCGATTCCGTACATCGTTCGCCATCCCCAAAGTTCACCGACAATTCCACCAACAAATCTTGAAAGTAAAATTCCGAGTAATAATCCTGAAACGACCAATCCTATATTCCCTGATTTTTCTTTTTCTGAGGATAACTCAGCTGCAATCGGAACAAATAACTGTGGGATTACAGATGTAATTCCTATCAGCAAACTCGCTACATACAACATCCATACTTCCGTTGCAAATGTCATCCATAATAATGCTCCGAAAACTAATAGCAAATCGATTAAAATCAGTTTTTTACGAAGGAATTTATCGCCCAAAGGGACAATCAGAAGTAATCCGAAAGCATAACCTAACTGGGTAAGAACAGAAATTTTTCCTGCTGCGGTTTCAGAGATATTAAAGTCTTTCGAAATCAATCCAAGCAAAGGCTGATTGTAATAATTATTGGCAACCACCAGTCCGGAAATAACGGCCATTAGCCAAACCACGGTTTTTGAGATACGTGAAGAAGATGAATCGGGCATTAAAGTTTTTATTTGAAAATCTTTTAATTGAAAAAACTTAGTAAAGGTAGGCATTGTGTAACTGTTTTCCTGATAGAATCATTGAAAAAGATAAAATCTATGACTCCCCATGTATTGATTAAAATCTTATATTTGGTCACCCAATATGAATAACAAATGATCACAAAAAAGAAAACCTTCATACTCCTTCTTGCCCTTTTCTGCATTCAGGTATTTTCCCAAAAAAAGATAAATTTAGAATTAAAAAATACTCTCGAAAAGATTGTTTCAAACAAAAAAGCAGAGGTAGGAATTTCAATCATCGGATCTGGAAATGACGTTGTTTCAATCAATGATAATAAGCTTTATCCAATGTTAAGTACGGTTAAGTTTACCATTGCGCTGGCAATTTTGGATCAAATCGAGAAAGGGAAATTATCTATGAATCAAAAAATCTTCATTAAAAAAGAAGAACTTTTGGAAGATACTTGGAGTCCGTTTAAAAAAGAAAATCCCAATGGAAATATTTCTATAACATTGGAAGAAGCAATGAAATGGATGATTTCGTACAGTGATAACAATTTAACAGATATTTTGCTAAGGATCATTGGAGGAACTGAAACGGTGCAAACGTTCATCGACAGCGAAAATTTCATCATCAAAAATAATGAGGAAGATGATTCTCAGTTTGTCAATCAGATAAAACCTAACTATGCAACTCTATTGCTGAAAGAATTTTCTGAAGGAAAAATATTAAATAAAACTCACACAAAATGGCTTTATCAGGCAATGCTCAACAATACAACCGGAATGAAACGTCTGAAAGGAAAACTTCCAGCAAACATAGAAGTATCCCACAGAACAGGAACTTCTTTTACCAATAATGCAGGAATGACAGGTGCCATAAATGATTTTGGAATTATTGAATTGCCCAACAATAAGAAAATTTATATCGCTGTATTTGTGCACGACACATTTGAAAGTTTTGACGATTCTGAGGAGATGATTGCTGATATTGCCAAAGCTACTTATGATTTTTATTTAAATACAAAAGATTAAAGAATTTAGAAAAATGAAAATCTCTGAACTTATTATTCAAACAAGCGATTTAAACCAAACTGAAATATTTTATTCTACTATTTTGGAGTTTAAAATAATTAGTAAAACAGAAAGCTCGGTTTCATTTAATGTGGGAAATTCTATACTGACTTTCGAAATAACCAATAAAGAAATAAAACCAAAATATCATTTTGCATTCAACATCCCTTGCAATAAGCTCGAAGAGGCTATGCTGTGGATTTCAGAAAAGATTTCACTCATTGAAATTGATGGAGGCTGTGTTGCTCATTTTGAAAACTGGAGAGCGGAAGCGATTTATTTCTACGACAACAATAAAAATATTTTGGAATTGATTGCCAGGGAAGATTTGAATAATTACTCTGAAAATGAATTCAGTAACGAAAGTATTATTAGCATTAGTGAGATTGGAATTGTCACCGAAAAACCAATAATATTAGGAAACGAAATAATTAAAATTACCAAATCGGAATTTTTCTCAAAAGGTCCGAAAAGAGAAGATTTCGTGGCTGTAGGCAATGAAAACGGATTATTTGTGATTTCAAATAGTCAGCGCAATTGGTTTCCTACAAGCGATAAAGCTGAAAAGCAAAGAACTAAAGTAAAGATACAGGTTGATAATGCAGATTTTGATCTTGAATTTGATTAAGAAAGTGTAGCAACAATTTATGAAAAATGAAATACAAAATACAATTGAAAATCCTCCATATTAATAATTTTTTTAATAAAATGACCAAAATAATTCTGATCCTTCTTGTCCTATTTTTTTTTTCGGTAGACGCTCAAACCTCAACCGTTTATTCAAAATCTTACGGGAAAAACACAAATCCGGCAATCATTTTCATTCACGGAGGACCGAGTGGAAATGCTACCCTTTTTGAAGCTACAACTGCACAGAAGTTAGCAGATAAAAGTTTTTATGTGATTGCCTACGACCGTCGTGGCGAAGGCCGTTCAATCGACAGTGCGGCAACATTTACTTATGAGGAAGCGATTAGAGATTTAAATCAAATTTATAAGCTCTACAACATTAAAAAAGCAAGCCTGATTGCCCATAGTTTTGGAGGTTTAGTTGGAACAATTTTCACAGAGCAAAATCCTGAAAAAGTAAATGCATTAGTGCTCGCGGGAGCTCTATTTTCCCAGCAAGAAACTTATGATCATATTTTAAGTACAACTAAAATAATTTATCAAAAACAAAATGATAGCCTGATGCTTTCTAAAATTGCTGAAATTGAAAGTTTAGATAAAAATTCAGCGGCGTACAGAAAGCAATGCTTTGAGCTGGCAGGTCAAAATAATTATTTTAAGATGCCGTCTCCAACAACCGAAGCAAATAATCTTCGAAATGACTATGAACGAAGTGATTTCTTTAAAAATAACATCCGAAATACTCAGGCACCGATTCTGTTTTACAAAAATGAAATCAGGAATAATATCGACACTAAACCTATCTTAAAAAAGCTGAAAAATCAAGTAAAATTATTTGCCATTTATGGAAAGCAGGACAGCATATTTTCTGAGAAGCAATTGAATGATCTTCAAAAAATCGTCACAAAAAAGAATTTCAAAATCATAGAAAACTGTTCGCATTATCTCTTCGTAGATCAACAAGAAATATTCAATAATACCATCGAGAAATGGCTAAAATAAAACGACCTCCAACAAATTTATTTGAGCCACAAAGTCAGCCTTCGTTCTTTTTTCAAAAAAAAGACATTGATAACAAAAATATCTGGCTGTACATTTAACTTTACATTTTTACAATTTTACAATTTTCATGGTTATAGTAAACATACTATTGTAATATTAAACAAGACAAAAAATGAATTTCGACTTTAATAAAAACTATATTTTAGAAAATGAATGGGTAAGATTAGAACCTCTTCAACTATCTGACTTTGACAAATTACTTCCCTACTCGGAAAACGAACCTGAAATCTGGGAATTCAATTCCGGAGGTGCAGACGGAAAAGAAAATTTAGAAAAATACATTTCAAATGCGATACTGCAAAGGGAAACTGAAAAAGAATATCCGTTCATTGTTTTTGATAAAACGACACAAATGTACGTTGGAAGTACACGGTTTTACGCCATTTTCATAGAAAACAAAACCATAGAAATCGGCTACACCTGGTACGGAAAAAAATATCAGGGAAGCGGAATCAACAAAAACTGCAAATATTTGTTGCTTGAATTTGCTTTTGAAAAACTCAATATGGAAAGAGTTGCATTTGCAGCAAATACCAAAAACAACCGAAGTTTAAATGCAATGAAAGGAATAGGTTGCTTCGTAGAAGGTGTTTTAAGAAATTGCAGCACAGATGCTAATGGAAACAGAATCGATGTTGCAAGGCTAAGTATTTTGAAAAATGAATGGAATGAAAATGTAAAATCTAAACTTAAAAACAGTATTGAAAAATAAAAATTTAAATACAAAGAAGCGCAAAAAAAGTATTCCTAATTACATAAGTTAGATTTAAAAATATGAACATACTAAAAGCCGAAACTAAAGACAGTGAATTACTGACAACCATCACCAAACGCTCAAAAGCCTATTGGGGATTTTCGGAAGAAATATTGAAAGAATGGGAACATTTACTTAGCATTTCAAAAGATTACATCGAGAAAAACATGGTCTACAAATTGGTAGAAAACGAAAACATTATAGGATATTATTCCTATTTTTCAATTGATGAAAAAACAATTAAACTTGATAATCTTTTTATCCTGCCAGAGTTTATTGGAAAAGGATTTGGGAAAATTTTAATGAATGATTTTTTAGAAAAAGCAAACCGATTAGGAATAAAAAAAATAACACTCGATGCCGAACCTAATGCAGAAAACTTTTACAAAAATTTTGGATTTGAAACCGTCGGACAGCTCGAGAGTTCAATCAAAGACAGATATTTACCTATAATGGAATTACGTTAGACAAAAATTCTCCAAAAAAGTAAGAAATTAAATGATACAATACACCAGAAGAACTTTCTCAATTTTTGCGGTTCTGTTAATTCTGACAAATAATTTATTTGCACAAAACAAGCAAATCAAACAAATCAATTCATTGATGAAATTGTCCCACGAAATCGGTATTTTTAATGGGAATGTTTTGGTCGCAAAAAACAACAAAATAATATACAACGCTTCTTTTGGGTTTACGGATGCGACTAAAACGAACAAATTATCGCCTGACTACAGATTTAATATTGGTTCGATTACAAAGGAATTCAGTGCAGTTGCTTTGATGCAATTGAAAGATCAAGGCAAACTTACACTGGACGATAAGGTTTCCAAGTTCATTCCCGAGTTACCAAAATGGGCGAATGAAGTATCGATTAAAAACCTATTGCAATACACAAGTGGAATCCCAAACATCAATTGGAAAAACATTAAAAATGATAAAGACCTATTTGATGGTTTAATGGGTGCAGATTCACTCGATTTCAAACCCGGAACAGCTTACGACTACAATAACAATAATCTTTTTTTAAGACAGTTTATTGTAGAAAGGGTAACCAAAATGCCTTTTAAAGAATATATAGAAAAATTCATCTTTAAACCTTGTCAAATGACTTCATCCGTGATGACACCTTTTGAAAATGAAGAGAAAATTGCCAGAGGATTTAATAATAATTTAGTTCCTGACAAACCAGATTTGCCGATAACAGGCGGAACTTACGTCACAACGATTGATTTATTAAAATGGACAAATTATCTTCACCAGAATAAAATAATCACCAAAAAATTACTCTACGAATTAGGTCAGCATTTTGATTTACCGGAAACTCAATCAGCATTGGGGCAAGCAAAATTTAAAAATGAAAATCTAATCGAACATTTACATGATGGAAGGGCTGGAAACTATGAAGCTATTTTAGTTTCTGATATGAATGAAAAGTTTACCGTAATTTTATTGGACAACAATTATAACGGGAAAGTTTTTGAAATATCTGATGCCATCATCTCAATACTAAAAAACCAAAAATATTCTTTTCCAAAAAGAACAATTGACTAACAGCTAATTACAAATAAAAATTAAATAATTTTCAAAACACAGATGAAAATTTTTTTCAAAATCACATTCATTGCCGTAGCAAGTGTATTTACATCATGCACCGCAGATGCCCAGCAAAAAGACAATTATTCTGCAAAAATAGATAGCTTGGTAAAAGCTACCCATCCTCGAAGTTTTAACGGTGTTGTTTTCATCCAACAAAACGGCAAGACAAAGTATAAAAAAGCGTACGGTTATGTAGATTTCAATAAAAAAACACCCCTGAAAATCTCTGATCGATTTTCAACCATGTCTATCGCAAAACAGATTACTGCCACCCTTATTTTGCAGGAAGTTGAAAAAGGAACGATTGATTTGCACGTACCTATTCGAAAATATTTACCAGATTTCAAATATTCTTGGGCAGATAGCATTACCGTTCATCACTTGCTGAATCATACTTCGGGATTATACAGCGATGATTTGAAGCCGAATTTGAAACTCAAAACGGGAAAAGAATTCAGTTATTCTAATGTCGGATATTCTGTTGCGGGAATGGTTTTGGAAAAGCAAAGTGGCAAAACTTATAGTGAATTGGTAACGGCCTTATTTAAAAAATGTAAAATGAATGACAGCGCCTATCCGACAGAAAATAGCAGCAAACTTTTGACGAAAGGTCATACGATCAGAAAAGACGGAAGTTTTAAATTGAATGAAAAATTAGGTTTCGATACTTCTTATTATTTTGGAAGTCATCTGATTGTGACCGCACCAGATTTAGCCAAATGGAATGAATGTCTGCACAACGGAAAACTATTGAAGCCTGAAACTTATCAATTAATGACCAATTATTCAACAACTGCCATCCATCAATTATTTAGTGAAAAGCCAATTGGTTATGGCTATGGTTTACGAATCAACGATAAAGCTGATATTTACGAAATCGGACATACGGGTTTTCATCCTAGCGAAGGTTTTACTGCTGTAAATCTCTATTATCCGAAAACAAAGACCAGCGTTATCGTCATGGAAAATGTAGCGAATGAAAACTTTGATATCGCTTATTATTTTGAGCAGGAGATTAGAAAAATAGTGAAGGAATCTCAACTTTTGAAATAAATGAAAAATATCTTTAATATTATTCTGATTTTACTATTTCTTAGTTTTGTCAACTGTCATTCAAATAAAGAAACGCAAAATTTAAATAAAGAAAATAATTACGTTTTCTTTTTGCATAATAAATTTTTAGAAGAAAATCCTGATGGAGCTTTTTCTACAGAATATGGTGTTAAAGCCGAATATAATAGAGTTTCAGAATCATTTATAAAAGATGGATTTGTAGTTTTTAGCGAAAAAAGAAAAACAAAAACTAATGGAATTGAATATGCAAAAAAAGTTACAAAGCAGATTGATAGTTTAATCTCAAAAGGTGTAAAACCAAATCACATTACTGTTGTTGGAACTTCAAAAGGTGGATACATTGCACAATTTGTTTCCACTTTTGCAAAAAATCCAGATTTGAACTTTGTTTTTATCGGTAGTTTTCAAGATACAGATATTGAAGAAGTACCTGAAATTGAATTTTGCGGAAACATTTTAACCATTTATGAAAAATCTGACGTATTTGGTGTCTCCGCTTTGAAAAGAAAACAATTATCAAAACTTCCCATTCCCCATTTTAAAGAAATTGAGCTCAATACTGGGTTAAAGCACGGATTCTTATACATCGCTTCTGATGAATGGTTGAAACCTTGTAAAATGTGGGCGAAACGGAATTATGAATTGAAAAACTAAACCATTTATGAAAAAAATAATATTAATACTGTGTGTTGCTTTGTTTTCGGTTCAGACATTTGCTCAAAATATGGATGAACTTCGGAAAGAACTTAATGAAATCATCGCAACAAAAAATGCAATAGTAGGCGTTTCAATAAAAGGAATTGAAAACAAAGACACTTTGAGCATTAATGGAAATATGAACATGCCAATGATGAGCGTTTTCAAATTTCATATTGCGTTGACTGTTTTGAATGAGGTCGATAAGGGTAAACTCAATTTGAAACAGAAAATTTTCATTAAAAAAGAAGATTTAAAAGATACTTGGAGTCCGATTCGAGAAGAATTCCCTAATGGAAATATAGACTTAACTATAGACCAATTATTACGTTACACCATTTCTCACAGCGATAATAATGGGTGTGACATTCTTTTGGAATTAATTGGCGGAACAGAAACGGTTCAGAAATTCATCAATAAAAATGGAATAAAAGATTTCACCATTAAAGTGAATGAAGAACAAATGCGGACTTGGGAAAATCTTTACATCAATACAACAACGCCGATTGCTACGACAGAATTATTAGAAAAATTCTACAAAGGAAAAGTTCTGAAAAAAGCCACTACAAAATATCTCTACCAAATAATGGTGGAATGTTCCCGTGGAATCACCTGGATGAAAGCCGGACTTCCTGAAGGAACAGAATTGGCGCACAGAACAGGAATTTCCGGAACGAATGATGAAAATTTAAGAGTTGCTATGAACGATATTGGCATAATAAAACTTCCGAACGGAAATCATTTTATCCTTTCCATTTATCTGAAAAACATTACCGAATCTAGAGAAGATACCGAAAAAATAATTGTAGATGTTACACGGAAAGTCTGGGATTTTTACAACCGTAAAAATGCTAAATGATTTAGATTCTCAAATTATTACAATTTTAATTAAAAGACTTCCGAAACTCCAAAGGCGAAATATCCGTTTTAGCTTTAAACAGTTTACTGAAAGATTGAGAATGTTCAAACCCCAATTCATAAGCAATTTCACTTACGGAAAGTTCGGTTGTTGATAGTTTTTCTTTGGCTTTTTCAATCAGTTTTTCGTGGATGTGTTGTTGTGTGGTTTGTCCTGTTAATTGCTTCAATAAACTTCCCAAATAATTGGTTGAGATATTCAATTGTTCAGCAACATAATTGGCGGTTGGTAAACCTTTATCAATCACATTTTCATTAAAATAATCTTCCAGAATAGTTTCTAATTTATCCAAAACCTGATGATTAGTCTTTTTTCGGGTGATGAATTGTCGCTGGTAAAATCTTTCGCAATAATTTAAAATAACTTCAATCTGAGAAATGATGATACTCTGCGTAAATTGGTCAATTCCAGATTGGTACTCTTTTTCGATTCCTTTAAAAAGTCCGATTAACGTCTCCTCTTCTTTTTCGGAAAGAAATAAAGCCTCGTTTACATCATAACCGAAGAATTTATAATTGTTAATGGTTTTTGCCAAAGGCGTATTCCATATAAAATCGGGATGAAATGCCAGTAAATAGCCGGAAGGTTTCACATCATACTTACTGATAATCATTTTGACAACTTGTCTTGGGGCTATAAAACACATCAGACCTTCATCAAAATCATATTGACTCTGCCCATAATGAAGCTTCCCCTGAATATCTCTTTTAAAACCCATAAAATACAAATCCTGAACCCAGCTGATTTCAGATTCTTCGATTTGATATTCCACCAAACTATAATCTACCAGACTGATAAGCGGATGCTGAGGTTTTGGCAATCCTGAAATTCTGTGAAATTCAGAAATGGTATCGATGGTGTATAATTTTCTGTTATTCATAACTTTAAAAATTAAAAGGCAACAGCAAGAAACTGTTGCCTTTACAAATTTAATAATCTGTAGATGTACTTAGCGTTTTAAACTCAGAAATTTCACTTTGAAGGGCATTTAATTTGTTTCCTGCGATTCCAAATGCATCAGAACCTAAAACCAAATGAACCGGCGGGTTTTCCATTTTGACTAATTCTATCAATGCCAGAGCCGCTTTTTCTGGGTCGCCCGGTTGATTCCCGTTGATGTCTTTTTCGTGCGCAGTCTGAAGTTGTCTTGCTACGGTGTACTCTTCAATTTCAGTTTTCGGAGTTCTGAGTGAACCGCCCGTTAAGAAATCTGTTCTGAAATACCCAGGATAAACAACCGTTGCATTCACTCCAAATTCTTTTATTTCCGCAGCCAAAGCTTCTGTAAATCCTACAACTGCAAACTTAGTGGCGCAATATATTCCCCAACCTGCAAATTCTCCTGTCAATCCGCCAATTGAAGCGATGTTGATGATGAAGCCGCTTTTTTGTTCTCTTAAATAAGGCATCGTTTTTCTGATGATATTCAGAGAACCGAAAACGTTGGTGTCAAAATTCTGACGGCTTTCCAAATCCGAAATTTCCTCCAAAGTTCCCAACTGTCCGTAACCAGCGTTATTCACTACAACATCTAGTTTACCGAATTTTTCTATTGATTTTGAAACTGCTGCTTCAATAGAGTTCTCGCTAATCAAATCAACTTCAAGCGGAAGAAATGAAGCGTTTTCATAACTGACAGCCTTCTGAAGTTCAGTAATATTTCTGGAAGTTGCTGCCACAGAATGACCTTCTGCCAATAATCTTTTAACTAAAGTTAACCCTAAACCTTTTGAAGCTCCTGTCACGAACCATACTTTTTTTGTGTCCATTTTTTGATTGTTTTTAATTGATTAATTTTTACAGTACAAAGGTGGAAAATCAAGAAAAGTATATTGTGACCAAATCAAAGATTATTGTAGCCAAATCAAAGGAGAACTACGCAATCAATTTCATTATTTGTGATGAAATTGATTATTTTTGATGGTTATTAAAGCTTTAAAATTTACTTTAGCAATACCATTAAAATTTAATGAGAAATTCACTTTTAATCACCATAGTTTTCGTCTCAAACTTATTTTATTCCCAAAATGACAAGCTTAGTCAGGATAAAGCAGATAAAATTCAAATTGTAATTCATTTATTTAAAACTAAAAATATCAAGGGAATTTCTGAAATTACAAACTATCCATTGAGTAGAGAATATCCTTTAACCGATATAAAAAATAAGCAGGAACTGATCAAAAGATTCCATAATGTATTTGATCAAAGCGTTATTGATGAGATTTCAAATTCTAAAATTACAGATTGGTCTGAAGTAGGCTGGCGAGGGATTATGCTTCATCAAGGAACGATGTGGATCGATACAGATGGAAAAATAATTGCTTTAAATCATCAAAGCGAAACTGAAAAGAAACAACGTTTGAAATTGATCTCCGAACAAAAAGAAAGTCTTCATTCTGCTTTAAAATCATTTAAAAATCCTCAGTATAAATTTAAAACAAAGCATTATCTCATAAGAATTGACGAATTAGAAAACGGAAAATACCGATATGCTTCATGGAAAAACAATCAAAATGAGTCTGCAAAACCTGACATTATTTTAATCAACGGAATTTTAGAATTCAGCGGAAGTGGCGGAAATCACACCATTACTTTTAAGAAAGGAAACTTTAAATATATTGTTTACAGATTTCATATAGGAGCGAGCGATACACCGGAAATCAGTCTTTCTGTAGAAGAAAATAATAAAGAAAATTCTCAATGAGGATGGTCAATTATTAGAAAAGTAAAACATAATTTAGATCAATATGAATTTCAGAAAAACATTCTTTCCTCATATAATAACTCTAGATTTTTCCTTTTCCGAAAATGATATTAAATCGATATCCTACTCCCAATAATTACTCTTTATCATACTCACAGCGGGATATATACAATGCTCATCTTAACAAGATTAAAGTAATCAATAGCTTTCATACGTTTTATTGATAAACATACCAACTATGAAAATTCCTACCATTCACGGTTACATCGAACGCAGAATTTTAATTAATTTCACCGCTCATCCGAAAGATATTGAAAAGATTTTACCATTCCCCTTTCGTCCGAAAATTTACAAAGGCAAAGCAATTGTCGGAATTTGCTTGATTCGATTAAAAGATATTAAACCGAAAGGTCTTCCCGATTTTATAGGAATTAATTCTGAAAATGGTGCGCACAGAATTGCGGTTGAATGGGATGAAGATGGCGAAGTAAAATCCGGAGTTTACATTCCGAGAAGAGATACTTCTTTACAGCTGAATACCTGGGTCGGTGGCAGAATTTTTCCCGGAAAGCATTATTTAGCAAAATTCAATGTCGATGAAAATAAAGGAAATTATCATATTGATTTTAAAAGTTCAGATGATACAGAGATTTCAATTGATGCCAAGGAAACTGAAACATTTAGTAAAGATTCCGTTTTTGAAAATTTAGAAAACGCTTCTGATTTTTTTGAAAAAGGTGATTTAGGATACTCTCCAAACAAGGAAAAATTTGATGGTTTAAGACTCAATGCTTATGAGAGGAAAGTAAAACCGCTGCAGGTTTCAAATATAAAATCCAGTTTCTTTGAAGATGAGAATGTGTTTCCGAAAGGTTCAGTTCAATTTGATAATGCTTTACTGATGACAAATATTGAGCATGAATGGAAAAGTGAAAAACCCATTTGATCTATAAATAACGTATGATAAAGAAAAATAAATTGCTCTGCTACCTAATCATAACTCCAATTATACTATTTATTTTATTTTGGATGCTTCAAGCTTACGGTGGTTGGTTTGGTTATCAGAAATGGAAATACCGCGGAGGAACTTCATCAATCGCAGAATCAAAAAGGAGAAATGTTTTTGTAAAAACTCTACATTATAAAATTGTAGAAGCAGAAAATCTTCATAATTTTAAATTTACACCATATTTAGAGAAAGGTTTTAAAGTAGGATTGCATACGAGTGAAGAAACAAATATTATCATGAACAGTCAATTCCCTTTCAATCTTTCGTACGACCGAAATAAAAAAGATTCTATTGCTTTAAATATTTTAAATATGGAGAAAGCAGATAGTTCAGATGTTGTCTGGGCTTATTTCAAAAAACCTAAACTGAATGATACAATTATCATAGAAATTGACGGAGCAGAAAACAAAAACGGAAAATTCATCAGTGGAAAAATAAAAGTTTGGTAATAAAATTTCATTTCTTTGATTGGAAGAAGAATTTCTATACCAAGTAATTCTCTTACATCAATTTTCTTCAAAATAAATCTCAATTCATACCCTTTTGGTGTAAAAATAGATAGGTTATAAACATCAATCACAATCATCAAAATAATAAGGTATGAAATCAGAAAATATTTTAGAAAAAAGAAGTCTTCAAGGTAAAACGGTTGTTGTAACCGGAGGAAGCAGCGGAGTTGGTAGAGCTGCCGTAGAAGCTTTTGCTTTAGAGGGTTGCAATATCGTCATCGCAGCCCGCGGACAGGAAGCTTTGGATGAAACTTTACACCTGTGTCAAGAGTTGGAAGTAAAAGCAATTGCAGTTCCTACCGATGTATCAGTAGCCGAAGAAGTTGATCATCTTGTTAAAAAAGCAATTTTAGAATTCGGACGAATTGATATCTGGGTAAATAATGCCGGAGTGATGGCAAGCGGAAAATTTGAAGAAATCCCGATGTCACTGCACGAACAGGTCATTAAAACCAATCTGTTCGGGTATATGCACGGCGCATACAGCGTTCTTCCTATTTTTAAAGAACAAAATGAAGGAATCCTCATAAACAATGTATCAATTGGCGGATTCATGCCTGCTCCATACAGCGCAGTGTACTCTTCCACAAAATTTGGAATCCGTGGAATGATGGAATGTCTTCAGGGTGAAATTTCAGATTTTGCAGATATCCATATTGCCAATTTATATCCTCAGATTCAGCGTTCTACAGGTAATGCACATTCGGCAAAATATTCAGGGTTAGATTTTAAAGTTCCGCCATTTGCTTCAGACCCTCGTGATACTGCTGCAAAAATTATTCAATTGGCCAAAGAGCCTAAAAAAGATTTATTCCCTGATTTTACATCAAGACTTTTGGTCAATGTATATGGAATGTTTCCAAAAGCCATCATCAACACAGCTTCTGCAGGAATGAGACTGATGATGAAGATGAAAAATGGCGAACCCACTTCAGGAAATGTTTTGCAACCATCATCAAAACCCCACCAAATTTACGGAGAAACTTCCTTACCAGTTCCTAGTAAGAAGACAAAGGTTGCAATGGTAGCCGGAGTCACATTGGGTTTAGCCTACATGTTTTTTACATCAAGAAAATCTGGAAACAATGAAAATTAATTAAAATTTTTACAACTTGTAATAAACGAAATTTAAAAAAATTAAACAATATTCTTTTATCTTTGAAAACAAGCGACTTACAGAATAGCTGTATTAATTCTTCTCAATTTCTCTGTTGATTAAAATTACAATCTTTATTTTAGCTCAACATAATCAATTTAACACCATTTAAAGTTATGAAAAAGTACATTTTCTTAGGTTCATTATCATTTTTGTTAATGAATTGTAATAAAAAAACTGAAGCAAACAAAACAGTTGCCGATTCAGATTCTCTGACAGACACTATTTCACCCGTGGTTGATACTTTAGGCTCAAAATCATTCTGTTATTTGGGCGTTACCGGTAAAGACAGTGTTTTCGTAACTATCGATGATAATTTGGGTACTGTAACCGGAAAAATGAGATACAAAAACAGTGAAAAGGACAGTTCAAAAGGTGATTTAGCAGGATTCAAATCTGGAGATACCTTGAAACTGACTTACGAATTTGCATCAGAAGGAACTACCAGCAAAAGAGATATTTTCTTCATTCAGAAAGACGGAACTCTTCAAGAAGGCATTGGAAATCAAAAAGATGAAAATGGCGAAATGAAGTATGCAGATGAAAAGAAAGTTACCTATAAAGACGGACAAAAATTTGAAACTGCAGACTGCGCAATGATTTCAAAAGCCTTAAAATAAAATCACCAATCAATCACTCTGCAAAAAGCAGAAATTAAACATTCAAAAGATAACCAAATCTTTATGCAAAATGTAAATGTTAAGCCATTTTTAAAAAATGACCTTGTTGAAGGATTAAGAAAAAAATTCCCACAGTACAAAATTCAGACAAGCTTCGGAGCTTTGCAGGTAAGAACCAGCGGTTTTACACTTACCGGAAATGTGAAAATAGACGCTTTCCCGGAATCTGGTAAAATTAAAACCACAACACAGTTGGATTCTGGTGTTTTCTTGATTTTCATGTTGCCCATCGGGCTATATGTTTGGGCAAAAAAACAGAAAATCAAAAATTTAGAAAATGAAGTTCTTGAAGGAATTAGTACTATTTTAAATTAAAATTCACTCAAAAATCATAAAAAAATGCAACTCAATTCGGTTGCATTTTTTTTATTTATTTTCAACTTCACAATTAATGAAATTTAAGCAGGCTCTAAGATATTCAAAAGGACCTGATGTGAATCGTGAAGAGGTTTTTACATTTTGTGAAATTTTGTTTTACAATAATTCCTATTGAAAGTTTTACTTGCAGTAAAAACCTTTCAAAACAGATTCACTACTCAATAAAATTCATAATTTTATAGTTTTTCTTTTCTAAATTTCAGAAATTTGCAGGTATGAGTATTAAAAAAAATTATAAGAATATAAAAGATCAACTTTCTTCACATGTTGAACTGGTAGCGGTTTCAAAAACACATCCCATTTCAGCAATTCAGGAAGTTTATGATTTAGGTCAAAAAGTTTTTGGCGAAAATAAAGTGCAGGAATTGGTTGAGAAATATGCTCTACTTCCACAAGATATTCAATGGCATTTGATTGGACATCTTCAGACAAACAAAGTAAAATACATTGCAGAATTCATTGACACCATTCAAAGTGTTGATTCTGAAAAGCTTTTAAATGAAATCAATAAAGAAGCCGGAAAGCATAACCGAAAAATAAAAGTTTTACTTCAGGTGAAGATTGCTGAAGAAGACACTAAGTTCGGATTGGAAATGGAAGAAGCAGAAAATTTATTTAAAAAATTCATTGATGGTGAATTTCCAAATGTTGAAATCACAGGATTGATGGGAATGGCAACTTTTACGGAAGAAGAAAATCAGGTGCGAAAAGAATTTGAAAAATTGAAGAGTCTTTTTGATAATTTAAGCAAGATCAAACCATTACAGACCCTTTCTATGGGAATGAGTGACGACTTCCCTATTGCAATTGAATGCGGAGCCAATTCTATACGTGTAGGTTCTGCAATTTTCGGAAGTAGAGATTACTCAATATAACCTTTTGGGAACGATTTTTGCTAATACTCAACCAAAAAATACCTAAATTTGCGACTATGCAAAAAATCCTTATTGTAGAAGACGAAAAAGCAATCTCCGGAGTACTTCACAGTATTCTTTCGGATGAACTTCCCGATTATGAATTTGTAATTGCCGAAGATGGCCTTGAAGGCTATAAACATGTTGAGAAAGAAGACTTTGCCTTAGTCATTTCAGACATCAAAATGCCCAAAATGTCAGGGACTGAATTTTTAAAACAAAGTTTGGTTTTAAAGCCTGAATCAACATTTATCATGATTTCCGGCCATGCCGATATCGATTCTGCGGTAGCTTGCTTAAAGGATGGAGCTTACGATTTTATCTCAAAACCAATCGACATCAACCGATTGATTACAAGTGTGAAAAACGCTTTAGTAAAGGAAACTTTAAAGAAAGAAAATAAAAATCTTCAGACCGAAAATAAAACCCTGAAGAGAAAAGTCAACAAGAAATACCAAATGATTGGTGAGTCTGCTCCGTTGAAAAAAATTCAGGAGATGATTGAAAAAGTGGCAGTTTCTGATGCTAGAGTTTTAATTACAGGACCAAACGGTGCTGGTAAAGAACTGGTTGCCCACGCTATTCACAATTTAAGTGAAAGAGCAAGAGGCCCAATGGTAGAAGTAAATTGTGCTGCGATTCCTTCTGAACTGATTGAATCTGAACTTTTTGGTCACGTAAAAGGTTCGTTTACAGGTGCTATCAAAGACAAACAAGGGAAATTTGAACAGGCTACCGGTGGTACTATTTTCTTAGACGAAATCGGAGATATGAGTTTAATCGCTCAGGCAAAGGTTTTAAGAGCATTGCAGGAAAGCAAAGTTTCTCCTGTAGGAAGCGATAAAGAGATCAAAGTTGATGTAAGGGTACTTGCAGCAACCAATAAAAATATGGCGAAAGAAATCGAGGCCGGAAGATTCAGAGAAGATTTGTATCACAGACTTTCGGTTATTGAAATCTACGTTCCGCCTTTGGATGAGAGAAAAGAAGATATCAAATTGTTGGTAGACCACTTTTCTACCCTGATTTCTGATGAGCACGGTACAGCTTTGAAAAAATTTGATGACACTGCGATTGATGCTTTAAAAGCGTTATCATGGACAGGAAACATCAGAGAATTGAGAAATGTTGTTGAAAGATTAATTATTCTTGGAGGAGCTACGGTTTCCGAAGAGGATGTTGCAAGTTTTGTGAGAAAATAATTTAATTATTAATTAAAATAAATTATAAAAATTTGCAGTAACTATACTGCAAATTTTTTTTGAACTATTATGAGCTTTTTAAATAAAAATTACACGAAAGAAGCCCTTACACTGGCACTTCCGGTAATGCTTACTCAGGTTGGGCAGGTTTCTGTAAACCTATTCGATAATATTATTGTAGGTAAATTATTAGGTGCGGATGCTTTGGCGTCTGTTTCTTTGGGTAATGCAGTATTTTTCTCAATGTTCGTTTTGGCATTGGGATTTTCGTTTGCAATTCCGCCGTTGGTTTCTGAGGCGCATTCTCAGAATGACCACAAAACCATCAATTCGGTATTCAGTCATGGTTTTGTCATCAATATGACGGTAGGAATTATTTTGATGTTGGTCTTGTTTTTAGGGTTACCGCTACTCTATCATTCGGGTCAGCCAGCGAAAATTATTCCTGATACAGCAGATTTTTTATGGATCATGGCGATCAGTATTGTTCCGTTTATGGCATTTCAGACTTTGAGAGAAGTTTCTGAAGGTTTATCATATACAATCGGAGTTACGAAAGCGACTATTATTGCGAATGTGATTAATATCGTTCTGAATTACGTTTTCATCAAAGGACTTTGGATTTTCCCTGAAATGGGTGTAAAAGGTTCAGCTCTAGCGAGTTTAATTGCCAGAATATTCATGGTGGTTTTTCTTTATTTTGTTTTAATGAAAGAACCAAAAACCAGATTGTATGTCAAACAGTTCTCTTTGAAAATACAGGTTTTCTCTAAGCAAATGTTTGAAAAAATGGTGAGACTAGGCTTCCCGACTGCTTTACAAATGTTCTTTGAAGTAACGGCTTTCGCTGCAGCTGCTTTTATCTGTGGATTAATTTCGGCTCACGACATTGCATCTCATCAGATAGCATTGAGTATGGCGTCATTTACCTTTAATTTATGCATCGGTTTTAGTGTGGCTTCAACAGTAATGATTGGTAGAAAACTAGGTGAACAGAATTTCGTGGAATTAAGAAAAATAGGAATTAACAATTTAAAAATTGCCTTTCTTTTTATGTGTCTTTGTGGGATTGTCTTCATTTTAGGTCGAAATATTTTGCCTACATTTTTCACAAAACCTGAAGAAGTTGAAGTGATTATGTTGGCATCGAAACTCATGATTATTGCTGCATTATTCCAGCTTTCTGATGGAGTTCAGGTGACGGCTTTGGGGATGTTGAGAGGTTTGCAAGATGTGAAAATACCGTCAATCATTACGTTCATTGCGTATTGGCTAATTACCATTCCTTTAGGATATTTCCTTTGTGTAACCTTAAGAATGGGCGCTTTCGGAATGTGGATAGCCCTTGGATTGGGATTAACGATTTCAGCATTTATGCTGGTCAAACGTTTTCTGGATATGTCAGCAAGAAGAATTAAAGCAAGTAAATTATAATATTAAGCGGTCTTTGGATCGCTTTTTTTATTTGTTATCTTTAAGTTTTAATTAACTCATGATGAAAACGATACTCGAAACCGATCGCCTTTTACTAAGAGAATTTGAAATCACCGATGCTCAAAATTTCTATGAATTAAATTTAAATCCAAACGTCATTAAGTACACCGGAAATTCAGCATTTAAAGATATTGACGAAGCTGAAACATTCTTACAAAACTATTCAGATTATCAGAAAAATGGATTTGGAAGATGGGCAGTCATCAACAAATCAACGCAAGATTTTATTGGCTGGTGCGGACTAAAATATGATGAAAAACTTGATGAAACCGATATTGGCTTTCGCTTTTTTGAACATTTATGGAATAAAGGCTATGCGACTGAAAGTGCGAAAGCCTGTGTCGATTATGGTTTTGCTAAATTAAATTTAAAAACAATTATAGGAAGAGCCATGAAAGAAAATACAGCTTCCATAAAAGTTTTAGAAAAAATTGGACTTCAATATCAACGAGACTTTAATTTTGATGGTCAGGAAGGTGTCATTTATTCAATTAAAAATTATTAAATTAAATAAAATCATGCAAAAAATCGTTTTTTATGAATTACATAGTCCTGTCTTTAACATCTTTCAAAGCTTTGTTCAGACTTCTGACGGTAGTTCCCAGATAAGCTGCCATATCTTCTTTTGAAACTTTCATTTCTTTCGCTTTTAGTTCCAAAAGTTGAGATAAAGTATGTTCTGTTGCGTGAAGCTGCTGATAAGATGATCGGTTGGAGGTATTTACAATACGTTCCGCAAAAACATCAAGCAATAAATTGTTTAAATTGATGTTGCTTTTGATCAATGACTGAAAGTACGGAATCGTCATTGAAAATACAGTAACTTCCGTTATAGCCTCAATACTGCAAATACACGGAACATTTTTCATCACTTCTATTTCACCAATAATTTCTCCTTTTCCTAAGAATTCAACGATGTATTCCTGATCATTTTTTTCTGTGAAAAAACATTTTGTAATTCCGGTTCTGATGAGCATGATGTTGTTTGAAATCTCATTTTGAGTCAGTATTTTGTCTCCTTTTTCAAAAGATTCTATAATGATATTTCCTTTGTTATCCTGATTATTATATATTTTTTCTAAATAATCTAAAAATGGCTGGTTTGTTTTTAACATAACTTTTTTTGTAACAGAAATCCTTTCGGGATCTAATATTTAAACTAAATTTTACCGCAGAAAATTACAAAAATTAAAGTGAACCCAATGTGAATTATTCTTTAGTGTATTCATAAAAAAACTCGTTCTGCTTGAACGAGTTCTATTATTTATTTCTTTAAACATTTTTCCAAAAACTGATCCTGTTCCCAAAGCAAATGCAAGATATTTTCTTTAGCAACATATCCGTGAGCTTCTTTTGGAAGAAGAACCATTTTCACAGGTGCTCCAAGGTTTTTCAAAGCCTGGAAATATCTTTCGGTCTGCAAAGTAAACGTTCCGGGATTGTTGTCGGCATCACCATGAATCAACAACATTGGCGTCTTCATTTTGTCAGCATTCATAAACGGTGACATGGTGTTATAAATTTCCGGAACATCCCAGTAATTTCTCTGCTCACTTTGGAAACCAAACGGTGTCAAGGTTCTGTTGTATGCACCACTTCTTGCAATTCCGCAAGCGTAATCTTTAGAATGAGTCAGAAGATTAGCCGTCATAAATGCTCCATAAGAATGTCCGCCAACTGCAACTTTATTTCTGTCAATGTAACCTAACTGATCTACTGCATCGATGGCAGCTTTTCCATTAGCCACCAATTGAGGTATAAAAGTGTCATTCGGTTCTGTTTTTCCTTCGCCAATAATTGGAAACGCAGCGTCATCCAAGACTGCATAACCTTTAGCCGTCCAGTAAACAAATGAACCGTAATAAGGGAAGGTAAAGTCATTAGGATTTTGCGTGTTCTGACCAGCTGTATTTTTATCTTTATATTCGGTAGGATAAGCCCAAATCAACAAAGGCAGTTTTTCTTTTTTCGCTTTCCTGTCGTAGTTTGCAGGTAAATAAAGTGTTCCCGTCAAAGTAACGCCGTCATTTCTTTTGTACGTAATGACTTCTTTATAAACATCTTTAATGCTTTCAAAAGGATTGGCAAAGTTTGTAACTGCTTCCGCTTTATTAGATTTAATATTTTTCTTAAAATAATTCGGATACTGACTTGCTGACTGCTGAATCGTCAACACCTCTCCTTTCGCAGGATTGATGATATCGATGATTTCTTCTTTTGCACCTTTAAGATTCGAAGTGTAGAGTCTTTTCTTTTTCAATGATTTCATATCCATCTCATCGATGAAAGGATGCTGTCCGTCTTTGGTGAATCCTGCTCCAATTAAATATGCTTTGTCTCCTTTCATATCTAAAACATATCTTCCGAAATCATTTTTAGTGGTGTGAAAACTTCCCGGATCGCTGTAAACATCCTGGTAATTTCTATCTTCAATCACCTGAGATTTTCCGTCATTTAAATCAACTAAATAAGATTTTGTGTTTCTTGTATCGTACCAACCTTCAGAAACGATTGCATAATGATTATTCGTCCAGCTCGTTCCTTCGTATCTTTGTTTAGTTTTAAAAAAAGACTTTGGAGCAGCAGTAAAAGGAGCTTCCCATGTGAAAACTTCATCCCTGAAATCAACGGTTTTCGACTGATCACCACCATCTAAAGCTTCGGCAAAAACTAATGTTGCAGGCTGATCGGCTCTCCAGCTCATATCTCTTTTTCCTGTTCTTACAGAAGAAAAGCCTTTTGGCATAATTTCATTCAACGGAACTTCATTAACAACTTTTACAACGTTTCCTTTGTTATCATAAACCGTTGTCGTCATTGGGAATCTGTTCAACGGAACGATGTATGAAAACGGTTTTTTGATGGTCGTTAGCATCAGATAATTTCCGTCCGGAGAATAACTGATTCCTCCATATAAATCTTGATCTTTTATCTTTTTTAAATTTCCATTTAAATCTACATTAAACAATTCTGAAGCGGTAAGAATTTCAAAATTCTTCTCATCCTGAGGATTTTTAAGCAAATCCTGATAGGTTCTGTTTTGAGAAACTTTTCCGTCAGCTGTGGAAACGATTGGTCCGGTAGGTAAATCCTTTGAAGAATCTGTTAATTTAGGTCTGTTCTCAGGAAGAACCTTAACCAAAAAACTTTGAGAATCTTTTATCCAACTGTAAGGATTTCCTAAGTTGGCATTCAGATTATCTTTTGTGATTTTCTTTGCCGTTGCCGTTTCTAAGTCAACAACCCAAAGTTCAACTCCTTTATCGGTCGTATTGGTAAAAGCTAATTTTTTCTCGTCGGGTGAAAAAGAAGTATTGGTAATTTTAGGATTTGTCAGCAAACCTTTTACCTGAACTTCAGTTTTATCATTCATCTTTCTTACTTTTAGATTGTAAGAATAAGATGTTGAGCTTGAAATATTCGTCACAGGATTGATTCTCAAACCACCCAGTTTCATTTCCTGCTGATTGAGATCATCCAAAGTTTTATAAGTAGGTCGGTATACAAAAACCACCCAATCTTTTTTTGAATTGGTCAAAACACTTGGCGGTCTGTCGTAATCTGCAAGCTTTAGGATTTCTGCAGAAGGTTTCTGATAAGAAATGTTTTCCTGAGCTTCATAAAAGTTGAGAAACGCCAGTAAACAGATGGTTAGTTTGATCTTCATTATCTTTTTGATTTGATACGAATTTAATGAAAAGTATTTAACCAAAACAAGATGGTTGAAATTCTTTTGGAAACTTAGAGATTTAGCTACTCTATTTAGAAGATTTCTTAGAAGAATTTTATTCATAGTCCCAAAGGGACGATTTAACAAAGAATAGGATGCAATCCTATTAATATAAAAAGTATTAAAACAAAAAAAGCGGCAAAAAATTACCGCTTATATATTTAAAAATAAAATCTTACCATTCTGAAGCTCTTCTTTTCTTTTCTATCATGCCATCTATCGAAAATCTTCCCGCTCCTAAAACCATGATGAGCAAATAAATTGCTAAATAAAGTAAACTCATTTCCTTTTTATCAAATGGATCTGCACCGTGGACTACAAATCCTGCAATAATCATCGTAAAGATGAGAAAACCTACGGCTATTCTTGTAAATAATCCTAAAATCAGGAAAATAGAACAAACAAATTCAGCAAAAACCGTCAGACCTAAAGATATTTTCGGACCTAGTCCGAGGAAATCAAAAAACTTAAGATCACCACCTTCTAATAGCATCTGAAGCTTTGGAAAACCGTGAGACAACATCGCAAAACCTATAAATAATCTTACTATCAACAAAACGATATCTAAGTATATAGGATTAGTTTTTAAGTTGGAGTAACTCATTGATTAAAAATTTAGTTTAAAGATAATAAAAATCTTTTAATACAACGATGAATATTGACTTTTTAGTCTATCGGTATCCGAAATTCTTCAAATCTCTATCGTTCTTTCTCCAGTCTTTTTTCACTTTAACAAACAGATTCAAATGGATTTTTTTTGAGAAAAATTTCTCTAAATCGATTCTTGCTTCTGTTCCTACTTTTTTAATCGCTTCCCCTTTATGTCCTATGATAATTCCTTTCTGGGTATCTCTTTCTACATAAATTATAGAGTCAATGAAAATAATTCCTTCCTTTTCTTTAAACATTTCTGTCACCACTTCTACAGAATATGGAATTTCTTTATCGTAATTCAAAAGAATTTTCTCTCTGATGGCTTCGTTTACAAAGAATCTTTCAGGCTTGTCGGTGTACATATCCTTATCGTAGTACGCAGGACTTTCTGGTAACATTGATTTTAATTTAGGTAAAATAACATCAATGTTGAACGCATTTAGAGCTGAAATAGGAAGAATTTCCGCTTTTGGAATTCTTTCGTGCCATTCGGTCGCTATTTTTTCAAGACCTTCCTGATTGGTCTGATCAATTTTATTCAGTAACAGTAAAACCGGTACGGGAATTTTATTCAATTTCTCAATTAAAAATGCCGATTGTTCAGATTTATCTGTAACGTCTACTATATAAAGAAAAACGTCTGCATCCTGTAAAGAATCTTTTACAAAATCCATCATTTTCTCCTGCAAACCGTATTTAGGGTCTAAAACTCCGGGAGTATCAGAAAATACAATCTGTAAGTCTTCTTCGTTATAAATTCCAAAAATTCTATGTCTGGTTGTCTGTGCCTTTTGGGTAACGATTGCCAGCTTCTCCCCCATCAATTGATTCAGAAGGGTAGATTTTCCGGCGTTTGGCTTTCCAACAATATTTACAAATCCTGCTTTATGCATATAAAAAAATTAAGTCGCTTTTATTACGATTTGCAAAGTTAGTAAAACAAAATCGGTCTTGTGGTCTATATTAAAATTAGATGCTGAAAAAAGTCTATTTTTGGTTGATATTTTATAATTACAAAATTAAACTAAGGTTTCGGGACAGTTAAAAATTTAAAGGTTAAAAAAAACCGTTTCACTTATTTACGAAAAACAAGGAATGATAACTGCTTCAAATAACTTTTAACAAATTTAATTTCTACATGAATATCAACGAAATTATTGATAATATCTACCTACTTCCAACAACTTCTAGAGATAATCTAAAGCAATATATTATTGAAGTTAAGCATCAGAAAGGACTTATTTTAATGGAATCTGACAAAGTAGTTCCTCATATTTACTTTTTGAAAAAAGGGATTGTCCGTGCTTTTGCGTCGTCAGAAAATAATGACATCACTTTCTGGTTTGGAGCGGAAGGCGAACCGGTGGTTTCAATGAAAAGTTACGTTGAAGAAAAACCTGGATACGAAAGTATTGAGCTTTTGGAAGATTGCGAACTTTATCAATTAGAAACTTCAAAGCTGAAGGCTTTATTTAATGAAGATATTCACATTGCGAATTGGGGAAGAAAATTTGCTGAACGGGAATTGATCAAAACTGAAGAACTGATTATCTCAAGACAGTATAAAACAGCTTTGGAGCGGTATAAAGATTTGCTGAGAGATAAACCGTATCTCATCCAAAGAGTGCAGCTGGGACATATTGCCTCTTATTTGGGAATTACGCAGGTGAGTTTGAGCAGAATTCGTGCAGAAATAAGGTGATTTTTTTTAACTTTCTGTCTGATGAAAGAGATAGTGCAGGTTTATTTTTACATTAATCTGCTTGATTTGCTAAATCTGCGAGATAGTATTTCTATTTAAATTAAGTATTTCTTTCAAAATAAAATTTGACAATCTCTAGATTCATTTATTTTTTAACAAATGTAAAATTTAAAGCAAAAGTAAATCCTCAACTTTGTGTCATAAATTATTACTCATGAATTGGATTATTTTAATTATCGCCGGATTGTTTGAAGTTGGTTTTGCTTCTTGTTTGGGAAAAGTAAAAGAAACATCAGGAAACGAAATGTATTGGTGGTTTGGTGGTTTTTTAGTTTGTCTTACAATCAGTATGCTTTTACTTATTAAAGCTACAGAAACTTTACCCATCGGAACTGCTTATGCGGTCTGGACGGGAATTGGTGCCGTGGGAACGGTCTTAATGGGAATTTTAGTTTTTAAAGATCCTGTGACCTTTTGGAGAATGTTTTTTATCTGTACGCTTATAGGTTCTGTAATTGGGTTAAAAGCAGTTTCTCATTAGATTTAAACACAAATAGCACAAATTTTTTCACGAATCTCACAAATAGAAATTCCAAGATATAGAACAAAAACGTCTTCAAAATTGAAGACGTTTTTTCTATTTTTTATAAACCACAGGTAATATCTCGTTGTGATTGAGTCCGTATTTTAAAATTTCCGCATCAGAGAACTGTTTTGAGTAGAAATTGGGTTCTGTTTCAAAACCTGCTTTTCTCAAACGGTCAAAATAATCCATTCCGTACCAGCGAACGTGGTCGTACTGCCCGAAATGTTTCTGACGTTCTTTCGGGTCCTTAATGGTGAAATCTTCATATGTTTTTTCCAAAGAATTTTTCATCGGAACCTGAATAATTCCCCAACCGCCAGGCTTCATAACACGATACAGTTCGCTGATCGCTTTAGCATCATCTTCAATATGCTCTAAAACATGATTGCAAAAAATGACGTCAAAACTCTCATTTTCGAAAGGTAAATCTAAAATATCAGCTTTCACATCTACAATCGGTGAATAAAGATCCGCCGAAATATAATTGAGGTTGCTCATTCTTTTGAATTTCCTCAAAAATTCCTGTTCGGGAGCGATGTGCAGAACTTTACAATTTTTAATGAAAAAATCGGTTTCATTCTGAAGATACAGCCACATCTGACGGTGTCTTTCTAAGCTCAAAGTTCCAGGAGACAAAGCGTTTTCTCTCTGTTTTCCGTAACCGTAAGGCAAAAATTTCCGGTATGATCTTCCATCAATAGGGTCGAAAAACTGATCACCTTTAAAAAACTGATAAATCAACGGACGCGCCCAAACACTCATCTGAATAAGCATCGGACGAGGGATTTTATTAAGTAAAAACTTGGTCAGCGTTTTCATTAAAATTCCATTTGAAATGGCTTTTCTTCATCACTTTCGATGCCTAAAGCTTCGTAAACATACTTAAAGGTAGAAAGCAAAACAGGTTTACCATTCACCACAGCAACGTCATGTTCAAAATGTGCCGAAGTTTGGTTGTCAAGCGTCGTCACCGTCCAGCCGTCATTGTGGAACTTCACTTTTTCAGTTCCCAAATTGATCATTGGCTCTATCGCAATTGTCAAACCGTCTTTAATGACTTTTCCACTTCCCTGTTTTCCGTAGTTCGGAACACTAGGATCTTCGTGCATTTTTCTGCCTAAACCATGCCCTACCAATTCTTTCACAACACCATAACCTTCTTTTTCACAGTATGATTGAATTGCATGAGATATGTCTCCGATTCTTTTTCCTCTTACACATTGTGCGATTCCTTTATACAACGAATCTTTGGTTACCTGAAGTAGTTTTTTGATTTCAGGTTTTACTTCACCAATTTCAAATGTGTAAGCGTGATCGCCAACGAAACCATTCAAAACCGCTCCGCAATCTACAGAAAGCACATCGCCTTCTTTGATTTCTTCTTTGCTTGGAAAACCATGAACTACCTGCTCATTTGGTGAAATACACAGCGAATAAGGAAAACCTCCATATCCTAAAAATGCAGGCTCTGCACCATGATCTTTGATGAAATCATGCGCCAATTTATCTAAATATAAAGTGGTAATCCCAGGCTTGATTTCCTTTGCCAACATTCCTAATGTTCTGGAAACCAACTGAGCACTTTCTCTCATCAGACGAATTTCGTCTATTGTTTTTAATTGAATCATTTTCTTTCTTAAAATGTATCAATCTAGCAGTGTATCAGTGTAACAATTACTGATTGCTAGATTATTATATTCGTAAATTGTTACGTTGAATATTTTACCAGAAAAGTCCTTTTTTCTTTTCTTTTTTTAATTTTGAGTAAGCTAAAACTTCCTTGCCTTCTACACGGAATTCTATTCTTTCGTTGATAATATTATAAATCTCTCCCCAGCCAGGAAAACCACCAAGGTTTCTATCGTCAATAAACCAATCTGCATCTAGTTTTCTCGATTGAGTTTCGCTATCAAAAACTTCTCCTTCAAAACTTGAATTGACTGCATAAAACTCTACACCGTTTTTTTTGCAGAATTCTACAGCTTCATCAAGAGTTTTGCCGTGCCTGTACGTCCAAAGTATCAATCTGAACCCTTGGGACTGCAATTTTTTCAAAGTCTCAAAGGCGAAAATTTTAGCTTTTCCAATTCCTGGGTATGCATCATCCACAATTGTTCCGTCGAAATCTACAGCAATTTTTTTATTACTTAACATTTTGTTCTTTTTTAGCTGTGCAAAGATAATAAATAAAAAAAGAGTGTCGAAAAAACATCCGACACTCTCTATTATAATTTATTGTTAAAATAAAATTAATCTTTCACCCAACTAAACTGAAATTGCAAATCCGGAGTCGAAACTCTGTCAGTGATTTTCTGCAATCTGTTTGGAAGTTTCATTAAATATTCCTGAGCTTTTTCTGCTTTTTCGGTAAGACCTGTAATGTGTTCAATTTTCCATTCGTCTAATAAATCTTTCATGATGTTGATATAATCCTGACCTGTATAAACCATACATCTTTGCGCCGCATCTGAGAAATGTCCCCAAAGTTCACCGGCTTTTTGTCCCGACTGTCTCATCATGTGAGCAGGCATTACGATTTTTTTTCGCATCATATCTTCAAATGCCAAAATCATCTCAGAAGGATCCAACTCAAGAATTTTAGCTACGAAATGTTTGTAAGCTTTTGCGTGTCTTGCTTCATCTGCAGCAATGACACCACACATTTTTGCTAATTTTCCGTTTCCGGACTGTTTTGCCAAAGTCCCTACTCTTCTGTGAGAAATATTGGTTGCAGTTTCCTGAAAGCTTGTGTAAACAAAATTTCTATAAGGATCCATACTTGTCCCAATATCAAAACCATCGCTAATTAAATATTGCGTGGTAATCTCAACCTGTCTCATATTTACTCTTCCACACAGATAAAGATATTTATTCAATAAATCTCCATGTCTGTTTTCTTCACCTGTCCAGGATCTTATCCAGCTTGCCCAACTCGGTCCGCTTTTTTCCTGATCAATTCCGTCAACGCTCATTAACCAAGATTCGTAAGAAGGTAAAGCTTCTTCAGTGATACAATCGCCAATTAAAGTCACAAAAAGGTCGTAAGGCATCTCACGTGCAAAAGTCTGAATTTCATCTAAATCATATTTAAAATTTTCGCTTGAAGGATCTGGTAAATAGTCTGATGGCTGCCAGATCTTTTCGATTGGCGTCAAAAACTTATCTAGAAAAGAACCTACTTCCTTTTCTAGAATACCCATTACCTCTTTTCTTACGAGCTTATTATACATTTTAAAATACGTTTATAAAGTGCAAAGATATTAATATTTTATTATTTGTAGCATACTATTGTATGTGTCTCATAGTAAGTCTTATCTAAATAACAAAAAAATACCGCTATCTTTTAAGACAACGGTAGATATATCATAATCGTATAAGTTTAGCTAACTAAAATGTCTCCGGTCATTATTGCAGGGATTTCAACGCCCATTACAGATAAAATAGTAGGAGCCATATCACCCAGTTTTCCTGGTTTTAAATTCCATTCATGATCTTTATCCATTACAATTAATGGAACCAAATTGGTTGAATGCTGCGTATTTGGTGAACCGTCTGCATTGATCATTACGTCAGAATTTCCGTGATCAGCAAGGATGAAAACTGCATAACCATGCTCGTAAGCTGTCGTTGCTACTTTTTCTATGCATTTGTCAACAGTTTCTGCGGCTTTCACTGCGGCTTCAAAAACTCCTGTGTGACCCACCATGTCGGTATTTGCAAAATTTAAACAGATAAAATCTGCAGTTTCATTTTCCAATTCAGGTAATATTGAATTGGTGATTTCGTAAGCAGACATTTCTGGTTTTAGATCATAAGTCGGAACATCTTTAGGGCTCGGACACAACAATCTTTTTTCACCATGAAATTCTTCTTCACGACCTCCCGAAAAGAAGAAGGTAACGTGAGGGTATTTTTCAGTTTCGGCAATTCTGATCTGCGATTTTCCGTTTCTTTCAAGAATTTCACCCATTGTTTCTTTTAAGACATCTTCATCAAAAACAACTTTTACATTTTCGTACGTTTTGTCGTAATTGGTCAACGTTACATAATGAAGATTGAGCTTTCGCATAAAATATTCAGGCATATCATGCTGACAAAGAACTTCAGTAATTTCTCTTCCTCTGTCTGTTCTGAAATTAAAGCAGATTACCACATCATTATCAACAATCTTTCCTACTGGAACTTCATTTCCGATCTGTGTATCTTTAACTAAAATAATAGGTTTAATAAATTCGTCAGTTACTCCTTCATTGTAAGAATTTTGAATAAGAGAAGCTGCATTCATTGTTCTTTCTCCGATACCGTTGACCATTGCATCATAAGCCAATTTCACACGTTCCCAACGTCTGTCTCTGTCCATTGCATAGTATCTTCCGATTATCGTTGCCAGAGCACCAGTCGTTGTACTCATGTGATCCTGAAGTTCTCTGATAAAACCTAAACCAGAATGCGGATCACAATCTCTCCCGTCAGTAAATGCGTGAACATATACATTTTCATGCAAACCATATTCGCTGGCAGCCGTTAATAATCCTTTTAAATGATTGATATGTGAATGCACCCCTCCGTTGGAAACCAAACCGATAAAGTGCACGTTTTTTTTCTCTGCCTTAGCATAAGCAAACGCTTCCTGAATCACTTCTTCATGACCCAAAGTACCATTTTCAACGGCCATGTTGAGTTTAACCAAATTCTGATATACCACTCTTCCGGCACCCAAATTCATGTGTCCAACTTCAGAATTTCCCATCTGTCCCAATGGAAGTCCTACTGCAAGACCACTTGCCTCTAATGTTGTGTGTGGATATTTTTGATAACAGCTATCTATAAATGGCGTATTTGCCTGAGCTAATGCAGAAACTTCAGGATTTTGACCCAAACCCCATCCGTCAAGTATTGCTATTATTGCTTTTTTTGACATTTTAATTTATTTTTTAACAAACAAATTTATCGATTTTAAAGTGAATTGAAGAATTTGAATAACCTAAATTTTTATTAAAAAGCTTCTTAAATATATTAAATGAAACTCGTTACGTACTACGAGAATATATTTAAATTATTGATATTTAAATAATTGTGTTTCTTTGCTAAATAAAATGCCATTGTTTGTCTTAAAAAAAGAAATCTAATTAAAAACTTAGTCTTTCTTAGCGATAAAAAAACGCAAGGATAGACAAGGAATTTTTTTAAAAAATATTGAAATAAAGGTAAACAAAGCCGTTTCACTTATTTTAGAAATACAAAAATTTAAAATGCACAAAGGGTTAAATGAAGTAATATTAAATTCTCAGCATCAATAATCTGTGTATTCTAAGACATATGCAAATTATATCTCACTAAATTTACGAAAGGTTCTTCTCTTTTTACAACGGCAAACATTCTGTAAACAAGTTTACAGCAAACAGCATTAATAATGGAATTATGGGCTTTTCCCTCTTCTTTTTTTCTCTTGTAATAAGATTTTAGCTCCTCATCGTAAATAACTGCCGAATTTGCACCATTAAAGAGTACCGTTTTAATCCTCTTATTTCTAAGCTTGCTGGTTTTGGTCTTTCCTTTAATACTCGTTCCCGAGCAATGCTCAAAGGGAGCTAAACCTGCATAGCAATTGAATTTTCTGGGATTCTGAAACGCTGTAAAATTATTAGTCAAAACAATCATATAAGCAGCGGTCAGCATACCTACTCCTTTTACTTTGGTTATTTTCTTATAATTCGTGCTTATTTGCTGTTGTTTATCAATTTCCTGCTGTATTCTTTTTTCTACCAAATCAATATTGTTGTCCAATCGTTTGATGTGTTCTGCAATCTCATCTATTTGATAGCTAACATCGGCAATTTTATTTATTTGATGAAAAGATTGTTTCTCATTTTTAAACTGCGTTCTTATCTTTATCAAATGGTTTCTGTAGGTCAGAAGGTTTTTTATTATAAGAATTTCTTTCTCCGGAAGAGCATGGATTTTGAGTTCATTACAGTGAACTTTTGCATACCTTGCTATTCTCCACGAATCTACTTTATCATTTTTCCCTCTCTGAATTCCCTGACTCAACTTTATTTCCAAGGCAGGAATCTGATAATAAGGCAGATTATGGTTTTCTAATATTTTAGCAAGAAGAAGCCCGTAGTTACCGGTGTTTTCAAAGCAATACCGTAACTGGGAATCCTTTCTTACGTTAGTTGAAATCATCTTTTCAACTCCTTCAACCGAGTTTTCTACCTTAAAGAAAATCTCTTTTTCGTCATTCTCACTCATTACACAGACATCCAATGTATCTTTAGAAATGTCTATTCCGACAAAATAATTTTTCATAATTTTGGATTTAGGAATAAGCCTGAATGAACCAACCTTGAATGATGCTAAAACCTTTAATAAGCCTCAATGCTTAACATTCTAAATGGCAGTAATTCAAAAGAGAAAATAAAGTCTGATATACAGAATAGTTCTGTTCTGGCAATCTGTTTAGTTCACTTTATTTTCTCTGGTTCTTCAGAATTATAATTATTATCTAAGTTAATGCTAAATCCTTTGGCAAATCTAAAGGAAAATCTGTGTGATCCGTGGGAATTATCAATCACGCAAATCACAGATTTTTTTCTCGAAATAAAACCACTTTATTTGCTTTATCTTGTTTAATCTTTAAACCTTTTAAATATTTTATTAATTTTGCGCTATGGATTTACGTGATCAACTCAAAAACCTTTTTCCTGAGCATGAAGAGCAGGAATTTCAAATGCCTGAAGAACAGTTTAAACAGAAAGAACCCTTGGTTTGTAAGTTTGAAAAGAAAGGCAGAAACGGAAAACCGGTGACCATCGTTGAAGGTTGGGAAGGTAGTGAGGAAGATTTAAAAAAGATTTCGAAAAAAATAAAAACCACACTGGGAATAGGTGGTTCTGAAAAAGACGGTACGATTATCATTCAAGGAGATAACCGTGATAAAATCATGACTATTCTTAAAGATTTGGGCTTTAAGACAAAAAGAGTCGGCGGATAATTTTTAAAAGTAAATCTGCGTTTGAGGCATCAGTTCTTTCAATTTTTGTATGGTTGCATTTTCCATAGGATTTCCTGCTAAAATTAATGTTTTTAGATTTTTCAATTGTTGAAAATCTGTTGGAAGATCTTTCAGTTGATTGTTTGCCAAATTCATACTCACAACACCTTTTAAGCCTTTTACTTTAGAAGAAATTTCTTTCAGATTGTTATTGCTTACATTCAAAAACTCAAGATTTTTAGATTTAAATAAATAATCAGGAAGTTTTACAATCGCATTCTGCTGAAGCTCTAAATATTTTATTTTCTCTGGAAACTTTACATCAGCTAAATCATTGATCTGATTGGCAGAAAGATTTAGATATTTTAAATTTTTAATTTTATTTAAATCCTGCGACACAAAGCTTATTTGATTGCTGCTCAGGTTGATTTCTTCTAACGTCGGAATTTCAAGCAACGCTTCAGGGAAAACATTTAAATTATTGGCGTCAAAATGCACAACTTTCAATTGCTGAAGTTTTGAAAGATTGGGATTAATCTTTGTAAGACCGTTCAGATTCATTGAAAAAGTAGTCAGTTTTTTCAGATTACCAATTTCATCGGGAATAAATTTGATGCTGTTTGAATTAATGTTTAAAATTTCCAATTGTTTCAAACTAAAAATATCATTATCCATTTTCTCTAAATTGTTTGCCATCAGATTCAAGAAAAATAAAGAATCCATCTTCACGAGATCAGGAGGAACATTAAAAATTCCCTTGTCTCTGAAACTCATGCTGTAAACTGTTTTCTCACTTTTCAGAGCGTCTTCAATATTGGTATAGGTGGGAAATTTGATGGGGTCAATCTGTGCTTTGACGTTATAAAGAGATAAAAAGGCAATGCTTAGAATTAATTTTTTCATGAGAATATCTTTTGCAAAAAATTTAATTTAAAATGGTTTCGTTAAAACAAAAAAAGCCACCGACAAAGAAAATGTCGGCAGCTAAGAAAGAAATTAAGTAATTATTTTTTAAGAATTTTCACGGTCTTCTGGAATCCTTCAGCCTCGATGTTAAGCATCAAAACTCTTGAAACCTGAAGTTGAGAGGTAAAATCTAAGTCTAAAGATGAATTGTTTCCTGAGAATTTCTTTTGGTAAACAATTTTACCATCCATGCTGTATGCAGTCACTTCAAGGTTTTTCAAAGCTTTAGGAGAATTGATTTTCACTAAACCAGATGTTGGGTTTGGAGAAACGGTCACTTCTGTTTCCTTAACAGTTTCAGTAGTTCCTAATACTGCAGTTGTACCCAAAAATTGTTGTAAAGCAACGACCATAGTGGCAGATTTCCCTTTATAATCAATCACATTTCCTGTAGCATCAATATCCGTAGATATAGTGGAATTTGGATGTTGAATAGAGAAGAATCCAAATTTGTGATCTGGTGTGAATGTAAGACCAGTAGGCTCTGAACCTGCAGGCATAGAAGCGAATAATTTCACTTTAGGATTTGCTGCAGTATGATCTGGTGCAATTACCCAAATGTAATTTTTACCACCATCCTGAAGTACCCATAGGTTTCCTAATTCGTCAAACGTAAGGTTATCATTACCATCTCCCCAAGTTTCAGTTTTCACACCCTGAGCTGTATTAAATGAGTATTGCGTTGTAGCACCGCCAGCGAAAACTTCTACCTGAGAGGCCGTCATCCCATTATCCTGTAAACGGTATATTTTATTTAAACCTTTTGCTGTAAAGTATATTTTACCATCAAGTGGGCTGATTTCTACATCTTCAACACCGTTGAAAGCAGTTCCACCTAATGATTGTGCAAGTGCCTGAGTATTATTTTGATCTGCCTGTTGTTTATTAGGAACCTGAACCCAAGTTGCTGTAGTTCCTGTAGGATTTCCACCAGAAAGAGGTTGGTCTAATTTTAAAACATATAAATTTCCTGATGTAAGATCGTTTGGAGTATCCATCACGTATTTGTACACTAAGTTTGTACCTCCATCTTCACCGTAATAAGCGATTGTTCCCGCATTGTTTACCACTACATTTTCATGATTCATCTTACCCATTTGCCAAAGTTTATCTTTAGTTCCTGAAGGATTGTGAGACATCACCTGTGCAGTAACAGGATCAATTTCTACCAACCATCCGTAGTCATGGTTTCCATCCGCATTGCTGTCGTTTCCTGTTACAGATTCTTCAGCAGTAACAACTGTTCCCCAAGGTGTAACACCGCCAGAACAGTTTCTGATGGTCTGTACCAAACTTGGTGCAGAAAAACTAACGCCTCTTGATTTCGTTAAAGCCCAAAGTTTTGAGGTTGGATTATAATTAATCTCTGCCATGGTTACCCCACCAGGACTGGTCTCGTGATTTACAGAAAGATATCCGTCTGTGCTGCTTGAACTTTTCGGTACATAACCTGTAAAATCATTCAGACCACCTACAAGACCACCACCCTCGGTATAAGCATCACCTTCTTTCAGAATCATCTGAAATCTATGCTCTGCAGGAATGATTAGTTTTGAAGTCTGAGACGTAGGAACGATAGATGTAAAACAGCTAATGTGTGTTCCTGTACAAGTAGTAATTACTCCTACATTTTTAAGATAAGCATCAATCGTTAAATCTGAACTTGCGCCAGTTCTATTGTGTAATTCGATTGAAATTCTGTTCACTCCCTGTACAAATTTACTTTTCAGAATAGAGAATACATTGATAGCAGTTTCTCCTGCCCCATCAATTGTTGTAAGAGAAGCTGTATTGTGTGTAATCGTTCCTGTAGGCATATTATCTCTCACAACTTCTTCACCATTCAAATAAACGACGATACCGTCATCTCTTCTCACACCAAATTCCAGAGTATTGGTAAGGTCTGCTAAGTTTACAGTAAAATCTTTAATGAAATATGCAGTAGGTAAACCCGTAGCACCATTGTGAATAGTAGTTGTTACCGGATCACCATAACCTAATGGCCCATTACCCGAAGACCAAGCTGAAGCATCAAAATTGGTGTTTTTCCAATTTGCTGATGGTGCTGCATCGAGATCATAAAATTTCCAAGAGCTTTGCAATCCGAAAATTGTAGTTTGAGCCTGAAATGCTGAGCTTGTCATTAATACAAGTGCTGCAACTGAAAGTAGTTTTCTTTTCACTTTTAAATACTTTTATTTTTTCTGTTGCAAAGCTATTTTATTATTGCGAGCCCTCTGTTAATAGGGTTTTAATTAAATCAAGCTTAATATTAATTAATCTCAAACATAATATTACGGGGATTAACTTTATGTTAAATCGTGCTCAAATTTTAATTATTTAATTTTTGCTTTGCTGATATCCGTCAGAGAATTCAGGAAGGCGATAATCTGTTTAATTTCAGTTTCAGTTAAGTTCAATTTATCGGCAGGCAAAGTCTGATTGTTAATTTTTAAACCTAAACCTTCTGCCCCACCTTCGTTGTAAAAATCTAAAACTTCTTCTAAAGTTGTAAAGGCACCGTTGTGAAAGTAAGGTTTCGTTAAAGCAATATTTCTTACCGTCATCGTTTTAAAAGAATTTTCATAAATCCAGGAATCTTCTTTTTTAACGTTACTTTTTATTCTTCCCTGATCAGAATCGATTTCCAGAGGGGAAATTTTTATGGGTTGTTTGGTAACACCCAAAACTTCAGATTCATTTTCATTAAAAAACGGCGGAACCAATCCTGAAAAATGAGGCGCAAAATGGCAGGTTGCACAGTTCGCTTTTCCCATAAATAAATTAAAACCTTTCTTTGCGTCATCAGAAATCTCTTTTTCGTTTCTCATAAAACGGTCAAAATCGCTGTCAAAAGAATAGAGAGAAGCTACGTAAGAACTTAGAGCCTTAGAAAAATTCTGCTTGCTGATGTCTCCGTTTTTAAATGCCTTTCGGAACGCTTTTTTGTATTCTAGTTTATTTTTTAGTTTTTTAATGATGCTTTCATAGCTTGTATTAAATTCATCATTATTATAAATAACGTGCTCTGCCTGCTGCTCAAGATAAAAAGCACGCATATCGTAGAAAAATCTTTTCGCAAAAACCGCATTATACAGTGAAGGTGAATTTCGTAAAACCGTTTTTCCTTCCACATTACTCAAAGATTTAGTTTTAAGATCGGTAAAAGCATTTTCGGGAAGATGGCAAGATGCACAGCTCATCTTTCCATTATCGCTGAGATTTTGGTCATAGAAAATTTCTTTTCCTAATGCTTTCAGATCGTCATTGTCTTCAGAACCTTTTAAAATGGTAAAAAAATACGGATCTAAGAAATCACTGCTGAAAAAGTTTTTATTGGCAATATTCCAGCCCGAAAATTCTTTTAAATCATCTGTGTTTCCGTCCCAGCTTCCTAATTCTTCGTACAATGGCTGTAGATATTTCTTGTAAAACTCAATTCTGTCAAATGTTTCAAAATCTTTATTTTTATTTAAATAAATGATACTTTCATCTATAAGTTGGTGAGCTTTATCTGAATTGTAATTTTTAAAATAAGCATCATCCTGAATGTATTTTTTCATTCCCTTTAAAGCAAAAGCTGCTTCTTCAGAGATGTTTAATGAGCCAGGCGTATCAAAACCTGTCAATCCTAAAGTGTAGATTCTGATTAATTCGATTCTTAAAGGCAATGTTTTATTATTTCCTTTGCTTAAACCATTGGTGATAGAGCTTAAATAGAAATTATTGTAATTGTTGTACAGAAAATCTGTGATCTCAATGATCTTATCTTTCTGTTCGGCTATTTCGTCAGAAAAAATCAGTTCGTCCAAAACCTGCAAACCTTCTGGCGGAAGTGTGTAAGCAGTAGTTCCTGCAGCTTCAATTCTGAATAATGGTGCGGCATTGAGATGCGTTTTAGAAAACTCCGGATAATGATAAGCGATGAAAAATTCAATTTCTTTATAAGAATTCCGGGTATTTTTTAATGAATTCTGAAGTTGTTCTGCATTGATTTTATCATCTTTAAAAAGATAAACGTCGGTCTTTAAACTTTCAAGATGATTTTTAAAACTGAACAAACCCTGAGCAACAAATGTTTTCTCGTTTCCAAATCCTTTATGAACCGGATTGAATGACATGGCGGCAATTCCAATGAATGCGATAAGAATAAGTAAAGGATAAGACCTCGTAAAATTTTTCATCTGCAAAACTATCATCCCAACGTTACCGCAGTTTTAACGAAAAATTAAATAATGTTTATATTTTGCTTCATTTAATTTTCACTAATTTTAAATCCCTGAAAAATTCAGGTTCACAAATTTCAATCAAACTATATAAAAAATATGCTCAATAAACTCGCAGCTTCAGAACTGGTTCTGAATGAAGACGGAAGCGTTTACCACCTGAATCTTTTACCCGAAGATATTGCCGATAAAGTAATCCTTGTGGGAGATCCTGATCGTGTTCCGAAGGTTTCAAAATATTTTGATACCGTAGAAATCAAAAAGAACAAAAGAGAATTCTATACCCACACCGGAACCTTGCGAGGTGAGAGAATTTCTGTAATGTCAACCGGTATTGGAACAGAAAACATCGATATCGTGATGAACGAACTTGATGCTTTGGTGAATATCGATCTTCAGAAAAAGGAATTCAAAACCGAACACAAATCTCTGGAACTTTTCAGAATGGGAACCTGCGGCAGCGTAAATCCTGATGTGCAGGTCGATAATATGCTGGTTACGCAAAATGTGGTAGGCCTTGACGGACTGATGCATTTCTATCAGGACTACAGTTTTGAAAACGAATTTTCAAGGAGTTTTTTAGAGAAATTCCCTTACGAAAAGATCAAGCCTATGTTGTATTTCTCTGAATGGTCAGAAGATTTGGGCGAAGTTTTCAAAGATGCAAAATACCACGGCAACACGGCAACTTTCCCCGGATTTTATGCGCCACAGGGAAGAGAACTTCGTTTAAAAGCTTTGGATGACAAGTTCCTTGAAACTTTAAATGACCTGGGCATCACCAATTTTGAAATGGAAACTTCTGCCATCTATGCTTTCTCTAAACTTTTAGGTCACAAAGCCATTACCGTCAACAACGTCATCGCCAATAGAAGACGTGGCGAGTTCTCAGCAGATCACCACCAGTCTGAAAAAAGATTGATTGAGTGGGTTTTGGAGAGAGTGATTAGTTAAATTTAATTGTCTTAAAAGAAAAATACAAAAGCAGGATTTATCAGTCCGGCTTTTTTGATGAAGAATCTTTATCATTGATGACTTTTCCGCCGAAGTTGTAAGTTTGGAAAACGGGTATTTTAGAGATTTGATTTTCATTAGAAATATGAATAATATTAACAAATAAATTTAAAATTTGAATTACGGTTTTCCATAAATGCTTTTTAAAATTTATAAGTATTTTTATCATCAATAAAACAAACAAGTCACCATGGAAATTATTTTAATTTTAATTTTATCTTTTCTTGCAATCTACTTTTATACTAAGTTTAAAAAACTTAAAAATGAAATTAAAACAAAAGATATAAAATTCAATGAATTAGTAGTACAAAACAATCTTCTTGAAACTAAAATTCAATCTGCTAACAGAGAAAATTTAAATCTTCAGAATACCAATCGTGAGATGAAAGATAAAATTGCAGAATTAAGTAAATATCAAAGCATCATCGATGTAAAAATTGAATGCGAATATCTTCTGAAGAAAGCTCAAAAAGATTATGAAAAACTGAGAGAACAAGGAAGTAAAGAATTATTTGAAGCTCAGGAAAACGCAAAAGAATCGAGAAGAAATATTAAAGAGCTTACAGAAAAGAAACAACGAGAAATCGAATTATTATATGAAAATGCTGTAAGAGAATCGAAAAGAATTATTGATAACGCGGAAAATAAAGCCGAAACGATTGGTGGTGATGCCTACCGAAGCCTAAGAGAAGCAAACGAAATTGCAGACAGAATTCAGGCAATGAAAAATGTAATCAAAGGATATGGAAATGAATACCTAGTTCCCAATTACACACTTTTAGATCAGCTTGCAGAAGATTTCAGTCATAAAGAGGCGGGAGAAAATCTCAAAAAACTTCGTCAGAATAATAAGATGATGATTGTCAACAGACAGGCTGGAATCTGTGATTATGTGGATAGAGAGCGACAACTAACGGCTGTCGATTTTGTAATTGATGCTTATAACGGGAAAGTTGATTCTATTCTGGCGACAGTAAGAAAAGATAACTATGGAATTTTAAAACAGAAAATTGAAGATGCTTTTCAATTGGTCAACTTTAATGGAAAAGCTTTCAGAAATGCAAGAATATCTGAAATTTATCATCAGGCAAGATTGGAAGAACTTAAATGGGCAGTTGTTGCACAGGAATTAAGAGCAATGGAACTTGAAGAGCAAAGAGAAATCCGGGAACAGATTCGTGAAGAAGAAAAGGCTCGTAGAGAATTTGAAAAAGCGATGAAAGACGCTGAAAAAGAAGAACAAACTTTAAAAAGACTGATTGAAAAAGCCGAAACTCAGGTTTCACGAGCAAATGAAGAACAGAAAGCACTTTTCCAGCAAAAATTGGAAGAACTTCAAGGAAAACTAATAGCAGCTGAAGAAAAAAATCAACGAGCAATTTCAATGGCACAACAAACTAAAACAGGTAATGTTTATATTATTTCAAATGTCGGTTCGTTTGGTGAAGATGTTTATAAGATTGGAATGACTAGACGTTTGGAACCTTTAGACAGAGTTCGTGAATTAGGAGATGCGAGTGTTCCGTTTGAGTTTGATGTTCATGCGATGATCTACTGTGATGATGCACCGGCTTTGGAAAGACAACTTCATAAGAAGTTTCTCAAAAATCAGCTTAACAAAATCAATCCACGAAAAGAATTCTTCAGACTTGAACTTAATGATTTGAAAAGTCATATTGAAAGAATTGGCATTAATTGTAAATGGACACTTCTTGCCGAAGCAAAGCAGTATCGTGAAACTTTGAAACTAGAAGAAGAAATGAAAACAAACAAAGCAATGGAAGCTGAGTGGAAACGTTTTCAAGAAGTTGCAGATCCTGTGACATATGATGAAATAATTGAAGAAGTATAATTCTTAATAAGTTGTTATCAACTTAGAGTTTTTATGCTTAAAAAATATATAAAACTAAACCAAAAAAACCTGCTCAACAGCAGGTTTTGTCAATTAAAGATATAAGATTTTAGTTACAACCATTGCAATAACTTTTATCGACGTATTCTTTATTACCTCCAGACGATAAATAATAACATCCACCTTTCTCACCTGTGTACAAGGTATGTCCATTATAACTACAAGATTCTGAACTATTACTGCTTCGGTCACAAGAGTTAATCGTAATTGTTAAGACAATCATTAATAATAATTTTTTCATTAGGTCAAGTTTTATAGTTGTTTAAATCTGTAACAAAAGTAAACTAAGGCTAAAAGGGAAAAATACGGAAAACCATAAAACAAGAAAAAATGCAACAAAAAAACTTGCTGTTGAGCAAGTTTTATATTTTAAGATTCAAACATGATAACCATGTCAAGGTTTTAAACCTTGACATGGTTAGTTTTTAACTAATGCCCAGATTTCGCATCAGCATCCTGTTTCACATGCCCTAAATATTTAGTACAGTATGCACCAAAAATCAAGATGGCTACATAACAGAATACAGGAATGATAAATGATTTCTGTACTCCAAAAATATCAGCCAAATATCCCTGGAAAATAGGAACAATTGCACCACCCAAAATTGCCATTACTACCAATGACGAACCCTGACTTGTGTATTTTCCTAATCCTGAAATGGCAAGCGTATAAATATTAGAGAACATAATTGAGTTGAAAATTCCGATTCCTAAAATGCTGTACATTGCCAGTTCGCCATGATTTACCATTGCTGAAATCAATAACAAAACGTTGATCGAGGCAAAGATTGATAACGTTCTTGCCGGAGCAGATTTTCCGATAAAGAAAGCGATAAAGTTTAATACAATAAATACAAGGAAAAAGCTAATCTGTGAGAATGTCAAATCAACAATGCTGAAAATAACCAAGAAAACCGCAGCTGCAGCACCTATCATGTATAAAGCTTTTTTCTGCTGACTGATTGCCTGATTCAAAGATATTGCTCCCAAAAATCTTCCGATCATCGCACCGCCCCAATACAGAGAAAGATAGTTTTTACTGACCACTTCATTAAGGTTCATAACCTGTGGCTGCTCAAGGAAACTGATGATAAAACTTCCTACCGCTACTTCCCCACCTACATAACAAAACATAGCAAAAACTCCGAATAAAAGATGCGGATACTGAAGTGCTCCCAAACCTTTTACGGCTTCCTCTTCCTCACTCTGGAAAGACGGAAGTTTTACCTGAGAAATTAATAAAGCAACCAATAATAAAATTCCTGCAAAGATGAGGTACGGAATTCTTGTTGCCACGGCAGAGAACGAACCGTCATCAGCGGAGAAAAATTCAAAGATTAAATGTCCGCCCAATACCGGAGCAATCGTTGTCCCGAATGCATTGAAAGCCTGAGTCATATTCAGTCGGCTTGATGCAGAATCTTCTGAACCTAACAGTGAAACGTAAGCGTTTGCAGTGATTTGAAGAACGGTAAATCCTAATCCGAGAACGAATAATGCTCCAAGGAACAATCCGTAAGAAGAAAAAGTTGCCGCCGGATAAAACAGAATACATCCGAAAGCTGCAAGGAAAATCCCGAAAAGAATTCCTTTCTTATACCCTACTTTGTTAATCGGGTCTTCACTAATCATGGAGATTAAAAAGTAAATCAGAGATCCGATAAAATAAGCTCCAAAGAAACAAAACTGCACCAACATCGATTCGAAAAAGGTAAGGTTGAAAAGCTGTTTCAGATAAGGAATAAGGATGTCATTCATACAGGTGATGAATCCCCACATAAAAAATAAAAGCGTAATGGTAATTAGAGGAACTGTATAATTCCTGCTATTTGTCTTTACATCATTAATCATAACATTCATTTAAGTTAAAAAGAGGTTAAAGATAACCTCTTTAGTTGATATAATCTTATTTTGAGACAATAAATTTATGGTTGAAATTGTTACTTTATTGTAAATCGTCAATTCGAGTAAAATTCTGAAAGAATTTGTATCGAGAATTTTTTGTTTCGTGACCCATTCTCGATACAATTTTTTCCACTTCATTTCAAAAATCACTCGGATTGACGCAGTGTTAGAATACTTATTTACATTTTTTGAATTATGGCTTCAAATCCTCAAACTTCTCATCCGCAGGCAAAATATGCTGAACTTTTTCAACCACCAATTCTTTAGGAACAGAGAACTCTGCCGTTTGTTTAAGGTCTAAAGAAGAAGTTCCGACAGACACTTTATAATTTCCCGCTTCAGCAATCCAAGCTGATTTTGCAGTTTCAAATGAAGCCAAATCTTTCGGATTAAGAGTCAAAGTAATCGTTTGAGATTCTCCCGGTTTCAAATCTTTGGTTTTAGCATACGCTTTCAATTCAGATTTTGGTTTGTCAATCGTTTTTCCAGGAGCTGAAACGTATAATTCCACCACTTCTTTTCCTGCAACCTTTCCTGTATTTTTTACATCAACTGTAACTTCTAATTTGTTGTTGAAAGTTGTTGAATTAGTTTTAATATTTGAATAAGCAAAATCCGTATAAGACTTTCCATAACCGAATTCATAAGAAGGTTTCACCCCAAACGTATTGAAATAACGGTATCCAACATAAACACCCTCCTGATACGTCACATCTTTCGGATTGTCGGCAGGAATTCCCGGGAAATTCTTAGCCGAAGCGTGGTCTGCGTAATTCACAGGGAAAGTCATCGTCAGTTTTCCTGAAGGATTTACTTTTCCAGAAATTACATCTGCAACAGAATGTCCACCCTCCTGACCTGATTGCCAAGCTAAAAGAATTCCATCCACTTTATCTTTCCAAGAAGCCGTTTCGATGACGCCACCGATGTTTAAAATCACAACCACCTTCTTTCCTTTTGCGTGGAACGCTTTTGAGATTTTATCCAGCATTTCGATTTCTTCCGTTGCTAAGTTGAAATCTTCATTCACTACTCTATCACCACTTTCTCCTGAGTTTCTTCCCAAAGTCACGAAAGCTATTTCAGAAGTTTCTGCTTTTTTAGCGATAAATATATCATCCATTTTCATTTCAGGAAGTCTTTCTGGCAATGCTAAAATTCCTCTTTCTTTTCTTCTTTCTTTTTCGGCTGCGACTTCTTTTTCAGCGTGAGGTTTATATAAATCAACCAGCTCTTTGTCTAATTTGTAACCAGCTGCATTTAAACCTTCCAATAAAGAAACCGTATGTTTGTTGTTCACACTTCCGCTTCCCGTTCCGCCGGTAATCCAAGCGTAAGAAGTCACTCCGAATAACGAAACTTCTTTCTGTTTGTTAGCAAAAGGCAAAGCGTTTTGTTCATTTTTAAGCAAAACCATTCCCTCTGCTGCAGCGTTTCTCGTCACTTCTGCGTGTTCAGCTAGATTCGGCTTGTCACTGTATTTGTACTGTGCGAAAGTCGGTGTTTTGAAAACATATTCCAAGATTCTTTTTACATTCAGATTCGCAACTTCCGGAGATAATTTCCCCGAGTTTAAAGCTTCCAGCAAGACTTTTTTCTGTGCAGGAATTCCGGGCATCAACAAGTCGTTTCCTGCATTCATCTGTTTTACAACGTCAGAAATTCCTCCGCTTCTAATCGATTCAAATCCTGGAAAACCTCCAAACCAATCGGTCATTACGATACCTTTGAAACCCCATTCGTTTCTCAAAACCTGAGTCAGTAAATCTTTTGAATCTGATGTATAAACGCCATTCACTTTATTATAAGAAGACATTACCGTCCAAGGCTGAGATTCTTTAACAGTAATTTCGAAATTCCTCAAATACAATTCTCTCATTGCTCTTTCAGAAACGTGAGCGTTGATGGTTAAACGATTGGTTTCTTCGTTATTCGCAGCGAAATGTTTGATAGAAGTTCCTACACCTTGAGACTGGATTCCATTAACGATGGCTGCCGCAGTTTTCCCTGAAATTAATGGGTCTTCCGAATAATATTCGAAGTTTCTTCCGTTCAATGGATTTCTCTGGATGTTCAGAGCCGGCGCTAAAAGTACGTCAACACCGTATTCTTTCACTTCATTTCCCATTGCTTTTCCAACCTCCTCCAACAATGGTTTATTCCAAGTTGAAGCCAAAGCTGTCCCAACAGGAAAAGCCGTTGCATAATATGTTTTTGAATCATTATCTCTTGTCGGCTGAATTCTCAAACCTGCAGGTCCATCAGCAGCAATCGTTGCAGGAATTCCGAATCTGTCAAAAGAATCCGTTCCACCAGCTGCTCCGGGAACCAAACCTTGTTTTGAATCTCCCACAGGACCTGTCAGAACCTCAATTCCGGGCATTCCGGTTCCGATGAGAAGGTTTACTTTTTCTTCGTTGGTCATTTGCTTAATGATGGCGTCGATTCTTTTGTCAACAGAAAGTCTTGTGTCTTCCCAAACATCTAATTTTCCGTTTTTATTGGAATCTTTAAATGTTTTTCCATCAACCGTTACCGTTGCATTTTTAGTCTGAGCATTCGCAAATGGTGATGCAGCCAATAAAGCCAGAAATAATCCTGAATATTTTGCTTTCTGAGAAAGTCCTATCAGCGTTGATATATTCTTCTGCATAATTCTATATTTTTTACTTTTTGTTATTGAATAATTTTAATTTTGAATAGAAATCTTCGAACATCAGTCGAGTGTCCAATTGTGTGTAAACTCTGATGTTCCTTTCTTTTGAATTGTATTCGTACAGTCCACTATCATTGATTTTCGGCGCATTTTTGATGACGTAAGAACTCGATGACGGGTCGGCTTCAAATGAAGACTGTAAAGCTGTCAGCAAAACCAAAGGCGAATCTCCCATAATGTAAGTCTCCCCGATTTTCAGATTGAATTTCTGAACCATTTCCATCAGGTCTTCAATCTTTTTGGTTAAATAAGCTCCGGTTTTTCCTTCAGGTTTTACTTTGGTTACGAGTTCTGCATAAGACATCAAAGTCTGTCGGTAAGCGTTTCTCGGAATTTGCCAGATATTTAAGTTGGATTCATTGAAAACAACCTGTGCTGCTTTGATGTCGATTCCGAGATTGTAATCTAAAGGCGTGTAACCCGGAGGTGGCGTTGCCAAATCGAGATATTCCGGACCGCCAATCCAAACGACGATAATTTTGTCTGCGATTTTTGGTTCCATTAAATAGGCACTTGCAACTTCCGTTAAACCTGCGCCACAAACCACGAACAAAGGATTTTTTTCATCCGCTTTCATTGCTTCTGCAACAATGGCTTTCGCACCTTCGGAAACATTAGGAGTTTTCAAATCTTTCAATTGGTCATTTGAACCCTGGAAAACTGAAAATTTGTTTTTCAAATTCATCACTTCCAAAGTTTCGTTGACTCTTTTTACCGCATTTTCTGCAGTGATATTCGACTTATCAAAAGGGTCATTCGGTTTTAAATGAGAACCAATAATTCCCTTGATTTCCGCAGAAGGCGAAAGAATCTGATGAACGAGCTGAAAAAGTCCGTCGGGGTCGCCACCGAAATCATTGTCGACGATGATGCGATAACGGGGTTTCACGTATTTATCAATTTCTGAAATCACGGCAGTAGACTGTGCGGAGACAGCCATTGCCGCAAAAAAAGAAACTATATTAAAAATTGATTTCATTGTTGTAGGTTAACCACAAAAGAGTTATTGATTATTTTCTGATAGGATTTTATCCTATCCTTTAGTAAATCGTCCCTTTGGGACTCTATAGAATCTCTCGCAGATTATTCAGATAAAGTAGATTTCTTAATTTATTATCTGCAAAATTTGCTCAACCTACGTGAGACTAAAGTCAGTACAATCTTTATGATTTAATCAAATGCTATAAAAATTTGTGGAATTTCAGCCAATCCAAATACACATCCGACCATTTATCAACAGGAAGATTCTGTTTCCCCATTCCGAAACCGTGACCACCTTTTTCGTAGATGTGAAGTTCGGTTGGCTGTCCTGCTTCAAGCCATTTGCTGTATAATAAAACTGATTTTGGAGCCAGTTTTAATTGATCATCACTTGCAGCACAAATGAACAATGGTAAAGGTGTTGAAGGAATCTGTGTATCTAAAATCTCCTGACTTGGTCCGCCGTAAATGGAAGCTGCGAAGTTGGGTAACGTTGAAGCATCTTTGCTGTGAAGAACGCTTTCCAAAATCACACTTGCACCCGCTGAAAAACCGATAACACCCAATTTTTCAGGATTGATATTCAGTTCTTTTGCGTGGGTTCTGATGTAGGAAATGGCCGTTTTGATGTCGTCACCAGCCATTACTTTGATTGGAGCTGTTTTTGCGTCAAATGCTTTTCGGTCTTTGATGCCTTCCATCATTTCTTTTGCAGGGTCGTTGGATTTTGTTTCCAATAATCGGTATTTTAAAACGATTGCCGTGATTCCGTTTTCTGCTAGTTTTTTGGCAACATCAATTCCTTCTCTGTTGATAGATAAACTTTGAAAACCACCACCCGGAGCGACAACGATAACTGTTCCGTTGGCTTTCGCCTTATCGGCTTCGAATAATAACATTGAAGGTTGCGCAACATTAAAAACCACTTCGGTTTTGAACAATTCATTAAATTGCTGCGCTTCTTTCTGCGTCCAGTTTTCTGTTCCCGGCGCTTTTCCTTTGTATAATGGAATTGATTTTTGAGCGTTGATGGTTGTTAAACCTACAAGAAATAAACTTGCTATGATTAATTTTTTCATTTTGATTTGATTTTAATTTTTTTAAACGCAAAGAGCGCTAAGTTTTTTTAATGTTGTTCTGCAAATTTTCCGTTAGCAAAGGCGTTTGACTTCGTCGAATCTTCGATTTCCCTCAGCTAAGATTTTCAAGTTAGTTTGTCATTCCGTAGGAATCTCGACTGTTTAGATTCCTACGGAATGACAAACTATTTGTTAAAAGACAAAACTTCAACTTTGCGAAGCGCAGCCCGACTTGAACGGAAATCCTTTTTTGCTTTGTATTCAAGTTCTATTTAAACAGAAATCGTCTGCAAAAAAGATTGGGAGTGGAAGGCGGATAAAGCTGCCCAAATAAATACGGTTAAAAGAAATGAGACCGAACCTAATGCCCGGTCTCAAGACATCAATTAACTAATTTTTTGATGAACTATTACTTATGATATTTATGAGTTCTGACGTCTTTAATCACACCTGACCAGTTCATTCCATATCCGAAATCGTAGTTGTGACCTTCGGAATCTTTGTGTGTTTCCATATCATAAGGAACATCTTCTTTCTGCTTTTCAACCGTCGCCATATTCGCAGGCATCTGTAAAGGAAGCAAACCTGAAGGTTCGTATTTTCCGGTCACAATATCCACAACTGCCTGATTGGATACATTGAAATTCATCAGAATTGCATCTGCGTGATTTTCAAACTCATTAAAAATCATTGGCTTGGAAGCTGTGATAGAAACGATGACCGGCTTTCCGTTCATTGCTTTGTAAGCATTTTCTATCGCTAGCAAATCTGTGAAATTAGTCGCTGTAGAAGTTTTGTTCTTGAACGTTCTGTCGTGAACATTCGATGCTACAACTGGGTCTCCCGCTGCAATACTTTTTTCACGAGCTTCGGTTGCCGTGTACGTCTGATACTGAAGAGAAATCGGTACATAGCCGTTTCCACCTTCTTTCGCGTCGATGTCGCTGTAACCACCTTCTTCACTGTGCGGACTTTTCACAAAAACCAAAGCGAAATCAGCTTTTGCAGGGTCATTGGTTACGTTAAAATGTTTCTTCACTTTTTCGATATCGACAGGATATTCCAAAGATGGTCCGGTGTAAACTCCCCACCAGTTGAAGGTTGCAGGAGAATATCTTTTCGGAATGTAAACCGTTTTTCTTTCTTTAATCGGAAGAATATTGGCTTTGTTTTTCAATAGTACGATGGATTTTACCTGAGCTTCGTAACCTGCTTTCATAAATTCAGGATTACCAACGATTTTCTTGGTTTCTTCAACGTTAACGTAAGGGTTTTCAAACAATCCGGTTCTGAAGAAATTTCTCAATAAACGAACCGCTGACTGCTCAAATTTTGCACGGTATGCCTTTTCACCGTGTTCTTTCACGCCCATTTGATAGGCTTCCAAAACAGGAGCTTTATCGTTGTTTCCTCCGAACTGGTCAACGCCGGCTTCTAACACTTTGTAATGACGTTGAGCGATTGACAATTTTTCTGCTCCCCAAGGTTTTCCGGCAAATCCTCCCGGAGATTTTGGTTCGTCTGCGGTGATTAACCAATCGGTACAGACTACGCCGTCGTATTTGTATTTTCCACGGAGTAAATCGGTGATTAAATATTTGCTGTAGCCGTTTCCAACGTTTTCTCCGTTTTTCGTATCCTGATTGAAACTAATCGTATAATAAGGCATTACCGCAGAAGCTTCTTTGGTTCCGCCATTGAGTTTGAAAGCACCTTCAGTAAACGGTTTTACGTGATTCTGGAAATTATTTCCCGGATAAACCGCAAATTTTCCCATTGCCCAGTGACCGTCACGACCACCTTCCTCAGGTCCGCCTCCCGGCCAGTGTTTCACCATTGCATTTACACTTTTATTTCCCCAACCGTTTTTACTTCCGATGGTTGTCTGGAAACCGTCGATGTAACCTCTTCCTAAATCTGCCGTCAATTCCGGACTTTCACTGAAAACGTAAGCGATTCTATACCAGCGAGGTTCTGTTCCTAAATCAATCTGAGGCGATAAAGCGGTTGAAATTCCCAATGCTCTGTATTCCTGAGCGGCGATATTTCCGAATTTCTTCACCAATTCCGGGTCGAAAGTTGCACCCATTGCCAAACCGTCCGGCCAAAGAGAAATTTGTCCGCCTGCTCCTTCATTAAATTCTGCTGTTACCGTTGCCGAATGTCTAGGGTCTGTACTGTTGTTGGCAGGAATTCCTAATCCCAAACCTTCGATGTAAGCCTGAATATTATTGCTCCATTTTGCAGCAATTTCCGGAGATTCTACCGTTGTTACCAAAACGTGACGAAGATTATCTTCTTTTAAAAATTTCTTTTGCTGGTCTGTTAAATCAAAAGCTTTTGCACCGCTTTCTTTGTAAAACATTCCGTTGTATTTTCCTGCTCTGAAACCTTCTGCAGGAGCCGGAACCGATTGGTGACCACTGTACAACATTAATCCTGCAATCTGCTCGACGGACATTTTTGAAGCTAAATCTTTGGCTCTTTCGTCAACCGGAAGTCTCCAGTCTTCGTATTTGTCGAGTTTTCCGTTTTTGTTTAAATCTTTGAATTTATTTCCGCCCACCGTCAAAATCTTGACGCCTGAATCTGCAGAATATCCTAAAACAGGACCTTTGGAATTGGTCACGGTTTGGATATTTTGAGAAAATGCAGTCACACCCAAAAATAAAGCGGCGATATTGAATACTGATTTTTTCATTGTTTTAAATTTTAGAAATTAAAGCTTACAGAAAACTGACCTGTTAGTGGCATAATGTAAGTTCCCGTCAATAATTTTCCGTAGTATGGACTTGCATCGGTAATCAGTTCAGCACCGTTTATGGTTCCGCTCGCCCCTCTTTGGTTCAGGAAGTTGATAACCGTTGCGCCAAGGTTGATATTTTTGTTCACCGTATAACTTACCCCACCGAAAGTTTCCCATCTTGGAGCGAAATATAAAGCGTTGGTAAGGTTTGCATATTGTTTTGAAAAATATCTGAAACTTGCCCAGAATCTCCACTTGTCAATCGTGTAACTCGGGTCGATTTCCATTAAAGTTTTAGCAACACCCAACACATTGTTGTCGCTGTAGTTATATGAAGTTCCGAATGCATCAAAATTAAATTTCTTGTAAACCGGATTCTGGAACGTCACCAAATAATGCAAGTTAAATCCTTTGAATGGCTTTAAAACAAAATCCGTTGTCCATCCCAATGTCTGAATATCGTAATAAACCGTTGCAACCTGCGCCTGAGAACTGTTGGCTGGATTTACAAGATTGTATCGGTTCAGGTTGTTATTTTTCTTCAGATAAGTCGCCTGAGAAATCAGCTGAATCCAGTCTGTATTCCAGAACACTCCGATTGCACCAAGCGGACTTTTAATTTTATTGGTATTGGGTTCAAAAGCCTGTGAATAACTTTCCAGTCTTCTGTTTTCTTCGGTGTATAAAGCGTTTGCGATCACGCCAAAATTTTTGGTAATGTTGTATGTTGCGTTCAAGCTACCTCCAATCTGGAAAAAGCTCTGATTAATCTGATTGAATTGACTTGGATCTGTAAAGCTGAAACCAACCGTTCTTGGTGTTAAAGAATATTCTCCGTCCAGAATGTGATTTTTCAGATGCAAACCGTAGCTCAAGTTGAAATTATCAGAAACTTTCCATTCATCTGTTCCATAAACAGACAGTTTATTTTCTGTTCCGCTGTGGTATTCTGCGCCGGTATTGTAGTTGTAGAAACCGTCTGCATCTGTATTGGGACCGATTAATCTTTGAGGCTGCGCGCCAACCGTTTGGTAGAAGAAAGAACGGTTTGAGGTGAATTTATCAATGTGATAATATTGCTCCAAAACACCTACGGTAAGGTTATGATTTCCCACCTGTTTGTTCAGTGAAAAACGTCCTGCAACACTCGTAATCGGTGTTTCCGGCGTGTACATTGCCAATTGCGTTCCGACTGGGCCTGAATACGCCTGTCCGTTTGAAGCCAGTGTGTAACCAGCTCCCGGGGTAGCATTGAAAATACTTAAAGGAATGCTGTTGGCCATTTTTACTTTTGAGAAGTGGGCTCGTGTTGAGAATTTGAAATTCCAGCCGTTATTCAGCAGATAATTTCCGACAACGTCAATGTTATGAGAGCTAGACCTGTTATCATTCCCTGCAAGATTTGCAAAATAGGTCTGTCCGGAAAGAACGTCTTTAAACTTCATATTTCCCTCACGCACTATGTAAGAATCTCTACCGATTTTGAAGTTATCCAGCTCGGTTACCTTACCTTCCGGTCCGTATTCAAAAACCGCATAATTGGTAAGACTGTACGAATCAGCATATTTGTATAAAACTGAGATTTTACCCTTATCGTCATTAAAATATTTGGTTATTCCGGCTCTGAAAATCTTTGTTTCATCGGCATTTCTGGCAAAACCCAATTTATAGGTGCTCGGGTCAAAATTGGCGAAGGCACCAACTGTGTACGTCCAGCCGTTTTTAGATATAGGACCCGAAACATTGGCATCACCCTGCAGCCAGCCGAAAGTGCTTGTTGTAAATTTTCCTTTTACTTTTAAATCCTTTGTTCCGATTTGAGAATAAGAGTTAACTGCAAAACCAAGGTCACCCATTGTATTTGCCAATTGATCCATCTTTAGCAGTCCTGTTTTTTCTAAGCCTACACTTTGCCTCCACGTTTTGTTGGGAAGTTCCGGCCAGAAGAAGTATACTGCGGGCAAGTCGTTTTCAAGAATGGTAATTCCACCCACAGTTGAGGGCAAACCGATATTCACGTCTCTTGGACTTGTGTTATTGGCTGCGTTCAGCATTACGTTTCTGTTGTTGTCTTCTTTTGAAGAGGTGGTCACGGTTTTTACGCCTTCCTCTGTTTTTGCAGCAGCATTGATAGCGCTTTTCACTGCAAGACTGTTTGTCTTTTCCTGTGCAAAAGCTGTGGCGAAGGAAAGCATCAGTCCAAGAGCTGAAATTTTAAGTGTAGATTTTCTCATGTTTTATTATATAGTTTGTCTTTTCTTTTTTATCCTTTTTCCAAGGCACAACATTTCCTGCACCCAATTTTGGGTGATTTCTACATTCATTAAAACTGTTTGGAATTTTTAGTAACCTGCTACTTTTTAATTTTTAAAAAAACATAGTTCATGTAAAACTTCAATCTAATTCCAAATTGTATTTCAACTTTAGATGAAAAGGAAATTCATTTATTGTTGAGAAATAGATATTCAAATAAGAATACCTTGAAATAAATAATTAATAACAGATGTGCTTTTTTTTCATTGCTTCATAATGAAACAATACAATTATACATTGTTTACCCGAATTACCAAAGAAAATATTAATAAAAATTAATATTTAATTTAAAGTATTGATTATTAATAAATTAAAATTCATTAATGTTTAAATTATCATTGGTTCATATAGAAACTATGATAAAAATCAAGTTAAAAAATCCCCAAATTCTTATTCTATCTACCATATTTCAAAAATTCTTAATATTTTAATGTTAAATTTGTCATATTAGAGATTCACAAACACATTATATGGATTCACAACAACAATTTTTAAGGAAATCTGAAGAAGCTAAAGACCTTTACCTTCCCCATCTGTCGGCCGACCCGGTCGTTTTTGGTTTTGATAAAAGTGAACTGAAAGTACTGCTTCTTCAAATGACTTACCGTAAACAATGGCTTCTACCTGGTGGTTACGTGAAAAAAAATGAAGATTTAGATGATGCAGCAAAACGCGTTTTAAGAGAAAGAGCAGGAATATCAGATGTTTATCTTGAAGAATTTGCAGTTTTTGGAAAAAATAAAAGAAGTGAATTTTATTTCGAAGATTTTGATGATTCTCTGTGGCACAAGCAACGTTTCGTTTCTATTGGATATTACGCTTTATATAATCCTGACAATGCGAATCTCATCATTGACGAATTCAGTGATAAGTGTGAATGGGTATATCTAAGCCAGCTTAATGAGATTGAATTGGCGATGGATCACCGCGAAATCATTGATAAAGCATTACTCGCTTTAAGAGAAAGAATTTCCTATAAACCAATCGGTTATAATCTTTTAACGGAGAAATTCACCCTTTCAGAATTACAGAAATTGTATGAAACAATTTTAGGAAAAGAGCTCAACAGAGGGAATTTCTACAGAAAGATTAAAAATTTGGGAATTCTCAGAAAATTAGATGAGCAACGCCGTGGTGGAGCTCACAAGTCTCCTGACCTGTACTCTTTTGATGAAGAAAATTATAAAAAAGCTTTAGAAAACGGTTTGAATAACTGGTAAAAAAGAAAATCCTGATTTACTCAGGATTTTTTATTGTTATAAACTTAGTTGTCTTTCAAATTCTTCAAAGTATTTCGCTAAATGAATTCCATCTGCCAAACCATGATGCGCTTCGATTGAAACGGGAAGATATTTTTTACCGTCACGGATGTTGAATTTTCCAAACGTAATTTTCGGAATACATTCTTTCGGATCAAAATTAGTCGGATGAAGCATAGCAGAAAACGATTTCCACGGAATGGTTGTATGCCTGATATGATTTATCGGTAAGACATCATTGCTGATTCCTAAGCCAGAAGAGTTTTGCACTGTTTTTACCTGATCTTGTAATCGGGTGTTAAAAATTTCAAAATCTTCAGAATACTCAAAGAAGGAAAATCCAAAAGTTCCGTCAGCTCTTCCGATAGTACCTCCTACGTGCACTTCATCATATAAAACTACTTTTCCGTCAACGATTCTAAGTTTCAATTCATCCACCATGTTGATGGCAATCATTGATTTGTGTAGATAAACAGCATAAAAAGAATGTCCTTGTTCTTTTGCATCATCATAAGCTTTTGTACAGTCAACTTCGGTAGTGAATCCGAAAAACGGACTTTGCATTTTTGAGAAAAATTCAAAATGTTCCTTTCTGTTCCAGCTTTCTATATCTATTATTTTCATTTTTTTATAACAGTCAGTCTTTTTATTTTAATTAAACAGTAGCATCCGATTTTTTGTCAGTGAAATCAAACTCATTTTCCCATTCTTCAAGCAAATTTAAAATAGGCAGTAATGCCAACCCTTTTTTAGTAAGGTGATACTCTACTCTTGGCGGTAATTCTTTGAATTCTTCTCTGATAATCAATTTGTCTTCTTCCATTTCTCTCAATTGATCGGTAAGAACTTTTCGTGAAATTACCGAAATCCGTGCTGCGATTTCTCCAAATCTCAAAGTGCGGTCTTTAATGACCAACACAATAATGGGTTTCCATTTGCTGCCCAAAGCTGACATGGCCTTTCCGAGCGGACAGTTGCACTGTTTCATTTTTTCCTGTCTCATGATGTGTTAAATTAGTTATTAGTTACCACTAAGTTACTAGTTTTTTTTAACTACATGGTACAAAAATAAACTATTATTAGTTACTTTGTGTAACAATAAGGAATTTAAAAATTTAAATTAATTTAAAAAGATGAATATAGACGCATTATTTGCTCCATTCAATTATAAAAATCTGAACCTTAAAAACAGATTAGTAATGGCACCCATGACAAGAGCCCACTCTGATAATGGAGTTCCTACGAAGGCAATTGAAGATTACTATGCAAGAAGAGCTGCAGCAAACGTAGGCTTGATTTTATCAGAAGGTACAGTAATCAATCGTCCTGCCTCAAAAAACATTCAAAACATTCCCGATTTCTACGGAACGGAAGCTTTGCAAGGCTGGAAAAACGTAATTGATGCCGTTCACCAAAATGGTGGAAAAATGGGACCACAAATCTGGCACGTAGGTGATACCAGAAGTTCTGAAACCTATCCGGAAATCCCGATGGAAAAGGCTTCCACTATGACTTTAGAAGATATCAAAGATACCATCGCACAGTTTGCAGCATCTGCAAAATCTGCCAAAGATTTAGGCTTTGATTGTGTTGAAATTCATGGAGCTCACGGCTATTTGATCGATCAGTTTTTTTGGGAAGTTACGAATACAAGAACAGACGAATACGGTGGGAAAAACATCAAAGAAAGAAGCCGTTTTGCAGTTGATGTCATCAAAGCAATCAGAGCTGCAGTAGGTGAAGATTTCACGATTATCATCCGACTTTCTCAATGGAAGCAGCAGGATTACAAAAGCAGATTGGCAGCAACACCGTCAGAAATGGAAGACTGGCTTTTACCGTTGAAAGATGCCGGAATTGATATTTTTCACTGTTCTCAGCGTCGTTTTTGGGAACCGGAATTTGAAGGTTCTGATTTAAATTTTGCTGGTTGGGCAAAGAAAATTACAGGTCAGCCAACGATAACTGTAGGGTCTGTAGGTTTAAAAGGTGATTTCATGAGTGCATTTGCCGGTGAAGGAAGCGAAAAAGCTGATCTTTCAGAATTGTTGCGCAGATTTGAGCGTCAGGATTTTGATCTTGTAGCTGTAGGGCGTGCATTATTGACCGATCATCAGTGGGTACAAAAAATAAAAGAAGGAAGAACAGAAGAAATTTCAGATTTCTCTGCAGAGAGCCTTGGCGTCTTGTATTAATTTGATTTTAAAAGTTAGATAAGGCAGTTTCATTTCGAAACTGCTTTTTTTATACGTGATTTTGTAATTTAAAATCAGAAGGATTTATCTTCTTTAAATTTTTAAAATAGTTGGTCAAATGACTTTCATCTGTAAAACCAAATTCAAAAGCAATCTGCTTCATCGTCATTTGTCCGGACTGAATTCTTTTTTCAATCAACTTAAGTTTGTAATCTGTAATGTAATTTCGGTAAGAAACGTCGAAATTTCTTTTAAAATAAGCACTGAAATAGGTTTTTGAAATATTAAAATGTTTAGAAATAGTATTGACTCTTATTTTATCCGGAGTATAAATATTTTGATGAATGTAGGAGATTAAATCATCTTTTTATGTTAAGCCGTTATCAATTCGTATATTCAGTTTAAGTGAAGCCTCACGAATAAATCCGAAAATCAAGAGTACCTGAAAAAATACGATAGGTGAATATGAAATCTTATGAAAATTGCCGTATTAGAAAATATTTTCTACCGTCTTTCTTAGAATCGTTTTGCAGGGTTCATCAAAAATCAGTTTTTCTTCTTTCAGCAAATGATTCTGCATAATCTCTGTTGGTGATGCAATCACCAGATGATCGGTTTATTTCCTTTAAAATAAGCATCGTTAAATTTAATGAAGAAAAAGCTGGTCGATTTTTTGATGTCAAAGAAATGCTCATCATCAGGAGAAATGAGATACAGATCTCCGGCTTTATATGGAATGACAATCTGATTAGTATGATGACTTCCGGAACCTTTTGAAATATAGATCAATTCGTAGTAAGTATGACTGTGCCTGGGAAAAGGATATTTAGTTGCTTCGAAAGTATCAATTTCCAGGGGTTCAAACTGCTTTTTTTTCATGCGGAAAATATTTTTAGTATTTAAAGCCGAGAGAAAGTAAATTTTCAGTTGTCGAATGGAATATTACCTAAGACGAAATTGAACATTTTGAATACGATAATACATTATACATTTTAACAATAAAATTATGCAATACAGAAAATTAGGAACTAGCGATTTAGAAGTTTCAGCAATCACTTTTGGAGCTTGGGCTGCCGGTGGCTGGATGTGGGGAAGTACAGATAGAAACGAGGCGATTGATGCCATCAAAGCTTCGTATGATGTTGGTGTAACTTCCATAGATACCGCTCCTATCTACGGACAAGGTGCTAGCGAAGAAATAGTCGGCGAGGCCATCAAAGGATTTCCCAGAGATAAAGTTCAGATCTTGACAAAATTTGGGATGCGTTGGGATTTAGCTAAAGGAAATCTTGCAATGAAAAGTAAAAATAACAATGGACAGGATATTGACATTTACAAATATGCAGGAAAAGAAAGTATTATTCATGAGTGCGAGCAAAGCTTGAAAAGGCTGGGGACAGATTATATTGATTTATACCAAATTCACTGGCCAGATTCTACTACGCCGATTGATGAAACCTTTGAAGCAGTTTCAAAGTTGATTGAGCAAGGGAAAGTTCGTTTTGCTGGAGTATGTAATTATGATGCGGCTCAAATGGCAGAGGCTGAAAAGACTTTACAATTAGTTTCCAATCAGATTCCGTTCAGCATGGTTAACCGTGGGATTGAAGAAGAAACTGTTCCTTACTGCATCGAAAACAACAAATCTATTTTGGCATACAGTCCGCTTGAAAGAGGTTTGTTGACAGGGAAAATTACTTCCGATTATAAATTTAAAGAGGGTGATCACAGAGCGGGTCACGCTCATTTTCAGCCAGATTTTATAGAGAAAACGAATCAGCTTTTAGATAAAATTAAACCGATTGCAGAACTGCACAACGCCTCTTTAGGTCAATTGGTTTTAAGATGGACGATTGAAAGACCGGGAATCACGATTGCATTGGCAGGAGCAAGAAACGCAGAACAAGCCGTACAAAATGCAAAAGCAATTGATATTCATTTAAGCAAAGAAGAATTGAAAGGAATTGATGATCTAGTTAATGCTTTTTAAATAAAAAATGGAAAAAAGAAATAACAGATACCAGATTGATCTTAAAGAATTATCATTAAAAGACAGTTCGGAAGCAAGTAAGAACATCTCTTTTGAATTTGAAAACCATGATGATCTTTTTAAAATTTTTGATTTAATTAAAACTAAAAATCTCTTTGAAGATGAAAAGACGTCGCTAGAGTTTAGCTTAGGTTTAAAATTATTTACAGAAGTTTTGATTACGAATAAAAATCATACGCTATTTGAGGATTTACGCCCGGCAATTCAGGAATTTATGAAGAAACTGAAAAGCACGTAATTTTAAATGTTCAATTCTAAATTTAAAAAAATAAAACTAAAAATGGATTTACAGTTAAAAAATAAAACAGCTTTGGTTACCGGTTCCACAGAAGGAATCGGTTTTGCCATTGCCAAAGGTTTGCTGAAAGAAGGAACAGAAGTTTATATCAACGGACGACAACAGGAAAAGGTAGACAAAGCGATCGCTCAACTTAAAAGCGAACTACCCAATGCTGAGGTAAAAGGTATTGTTGCTGATTTTTCTAAAATTGAGGAAGTGAATGCACTGATAAAACAGCTTCCAGAGGTTGATATTTTAATAAACAACGTCGGAATCTACGGAGATCAGCCGTTCGAAACGACAGAAGATGATACTTGGTTTCATGATTTCGAAGTAAATGTGATGAGCGGTGTAAGACTGTCTCGTCATTATGCTCCGATCATGAAAAAGAAAAACTGGGGAAGAATAATCTTTCTTTCCAGCGAATCGGCGGTGAATATTCCGGACGATATGATTTTGTATGGAGTCACAAAAACTGCTTATCTTGCATTGAGCCGAGGGTTGGCAAAACATTTGAAAGGAACAAATGTAACCGTTAATGCGATTTTACCAGGCCCGACCTGGTCAGCAGCAAACATTAAAAACATGCAGAAAATAGCTGATGAACGAGGCGTCAGCCTTGAAGAAGCAGGAAATGCTTTTGTCAAAGAAAAAAGACCTTCTTCTATTGTAGGAAAATTTGTAGAAGCGGAAGAAGTTGCTAATCTCGTGGTGTACACCGCAAGTCCGCTTTCTTCGGCAACAACGGGTGCGGCGTTGAGAGTTGACGGTGGTGTTATTGATTCTGCATTTTAGTCTTCATTAAATTAAATCAAAAATATGAGTGAGAAAATAGGTTTCATCGGTTTAGGAAATATGGGACATCCGATGGCAAAAAATTTGGAGAAAGCAGGATTCCCATTATTCGTTTACAACAGAAGTGCAGAGAAAGCTGAAGATTTTAAGGCTCAGTCAAAAGTTGCGGTCGATGTCAAAGAATTGGTGAAAAACAGTGATGTCATTTTCACGATGTTGACCAATGATCAAGCGGCAAATGAGGTTTATAAGCAAATTTTAGAACTGAATATCTCAGATAAGCTGTTCATCGACATGAGCACAATTTCGCCTGAAACAAGTGGGAAGATTGCAGATGCAGTGAAAATAAAAGAGGCCTCATTCCTTGACGCTCCGGTTGCGGGGAGTACAAAACCTGCTGCTGAAGGAACTTTAATTATCATGGTCGGTGGAGACGAAAAAGATTTGGAAAGAGCTAGGCCTTATTTGGAAAAACTTGGAAAGCAGATTAAACATTTAGGAAAAAATGGAAAAGGTCTGGCTGCAAAATTGTCGGTCAATTATTTCATTTCGGCTTTGTATCAAGGTTTAGCAGAAACAATTTTGTTTTCGGATACATTAGGAATCGAAAGAGAAGATATGCTTGACATCATCAACGAAAGTGCAAGCGGAAGCGGCGCCACAAAAGTGAAAACGCCTCTGTTGATAGAAGAAAATTACCAACCTGCATTTTCCTTGGATTTAATGTTAAAAGATATTCTGCTGGCGAAAGACGCAGGTGCTGATTTTCCTTTCACCAAGACATTAATTGAAACTTACAAGTCTGCTCAAAACGAAGGTTTCGGGAAAGATGATGTGATTGGGATCATTCAGTATTTAAGTAAAATGTAAAAAGAACCAAGTTAAAAGTTTATGGAAGAATTGGATAATAGGTGTAGTTATCTTCCGGCTTCCTTCTTCTATCCAAAAATATTACAATGAAAGACTTCAAAACCCTATTCTTCTTCCTGAGACTTCCGATCGCCATTTCATTGGCAGGCCATGGGTTAGTAAGAATTCCAAAACTACAGTCCTTTGCTGAAGGAATGGTAAAATCTATGGAGAAATCGGCAATTCCGGAAGTATTGATCACGCCTTTCGGATATCTGCTTCCATTTTTAGAAGCGATAGTCGGAATTGCTTTATTGATTGGTTTTAAACCGAAATTAACCATTTATGCTTCATTTACCTTGATGAGCATACTGATTTTGGGAAGCAGCTCTGTTGAAAACTGGTCAGCGATTGAAGCGCAGCTACTCCATTCACTGTATCTGTTTGCGCTTTTGTGGTTTTATCTAAAATACAGTTCAGAAGAACATCAACCATAATATAACAATATGAAAGAACGAATTCTAGAAGGCGAATTGTGGACTGCCAAAAAAATTGAGAATAATTATATCGTGAGCATTAAAGACCAATCGAGTATTGTGCAGGCATTGAATGATTTTGTTTTAAATCAGAATATCAAATCGGGACAGGTGACAGGAATTGGCGCGGTAAGTGAAGCCACGCTGAGGTTTTTCGACTTTTCTACGAAAGATTATGTCGACAAAAAGTTTGACGAACAGATGGAAGTTACCAATATATCAGGAAACGTTTCGGTTGCGGAAGATAAACCGCTCCTCCACCTGCATATTACTTTGGGAAGACAGGATTACTCTGCCATTGCCGGGCATTTACAGGATGCAAAAATTCGGGGAGCGGGAGAATTTTTCTTTTATCCGATGGGAGTTCCGGTTTTTAAAACTAAAAATGAAGACATTGGAATTCTTCTCTATGATTTTGAAAAGTCTGATGAGAAAGCATAATTTTGTTTTAAATTACCCAGATGTTTGACGTACTCATTTCACATATTCAAAACAAAGTACATTTAACCGAAAAAGAAAAAATCTAATTACAATCTTTTTTCTCGGTTAAAAAATTAAAGAGAAAACAGTTCTTACTTCAGGAAGGAAATATCTGCACACATCTTTCTTTCGTAAGTAAAGGTTTGCTCAAATCTTATTTTGTTGATGAAAAAGGTGGTGAAAACATCAATATGTTTGCTTTCGAAGGCTGGTGGATTTCAGATTTTAAAAGTTTTATCAATAAGGAAAAAGCAGTTTTAAATATCGATGCAGTTGAAGAAACAGAAATACTCATGATCACTCTTGAAGGTTATGAAAAATTGATGCTCAAAATTCCGGTGATGGATCGTTATTTCAGAATTCTGTATCAGAATAGTCTGGTGACAAAAGATTATCGTTTGATTGCTTCCAACAGTTATACAGCCGAAGAAAAATATCTTGAGCTGTCTAAGAAAAATCCCGAAATGATCAAAAGAATTCCTCACAATCTGATTGCTTCATTTTTAGGTTTAGCTCCCGAAACCGTCAGCAGAATTCGTAAAAAACTTTTATTAAAAAGTTAAATCTAAATTTTTACCTTCAACTATCAACTATCAACTAAAACTCATGACTTAGATCAAGTGTTTTCGATTCTCATCCTCATAGCTTTGTAGAAGAAATTTTACAAAATGGAAAACAATAAAAATATCGCATTGGTCGTCGGCGCAACCGGAATTACGGGTAGCAATTTGGCAAACGAACTTATTTCTCAGGGCTGGACAACCTACGGAATCTCCAGAAATACAAACAACAATATCGAAGGATTAATTTCTGTAAAAGCTGATCTTTTGGATATCGAAAGTTTAGAAAATGCTTTAGAAAACATCGCTCCCACTCATGTTTTTTTTACAACATGGATGCGAAATGATACTGAAGAAGAAAATATCCGTGTCAACAGTGCTTTGGTGAGAAATCTGTTAAATGTTTTGTCTGAAAAAAAGTCAGTGCAGCACGTTGCTTTGGTAACCGGATTGAAGCATTATTTAGGACCATTCGAAGCCTACGCAAAAGAAGGAAAACTTCCCGAAACTCCTTTAAGAGAAGAACAGCCGAGACTCCCACTTCCCAATTTTTACTATGCTCAGGAAGATGAGGTTTATGCAGCTTCTGAACGAGATGGTTTTAGCTGGAGTATTCACAGACCCCATACCGTAATTGGCTATGCAGTCGGAAATGCAATGAATTTAGGAACGACATTAGCAGTTTATGCAAGCATTTGCAAAGAGACCGGTAGAAAATTTATCTGGCCTGGATCATCCGCACAGTGGAACGGAATTTCGGATGTGACGGATGCAAGAATTTTAGCTAAACAATTAGTTTGGGCATCAACCACAGAAGAAGCGAAAAATACAGCATTTAATATCACAAACGGAGACATTTTCCGTTGGAAATGGTTGTGGTACAGATTGGCAGATTATTTTGGTGTGGAAGCAATTGGTTATGAAGACGAAATCAAACCTCTCGAAAAAGAAATGCAGAATAATCAGGAAATCTGGAGAAAAATAGTCAAGAAATACAATTTAAAGGAAAAAAATATAGAAAGATTGTCATCGGCATGGCATACCGATCTTGATTTAGGAAGACCACTTGAGGTGATGACAGACATGACCAACAGCAGAAAAGCGGGATTCAGAGAATTTCAAAATACCGAAGATTCTTTCTTTGATTTGTTTAAAAAATTGAAGGAAGAAAAAATTATACCTTAAATATTTGTGAGAAGAGTTGTTTAGAAGCAACTCTTTTTTTTGATTAATAAAATTGTTTCAAAAGAAATATAAAAACAATTCAAGTTTTTAAATAATTTGAATAAGAAAATTTGAAAACGAACTTAAATTTAGAGCTAATTGCATATAAGTATCGAAAAAACATAATTTGGTTAGGTTTTTGAATATTCAGAAACACACTAATCATCACTCATTTGAAACTCATCACATTCACAAACAAAGGTATTTACTGTCCGCAGGGTAAATTTTATATTGACCCGTGGCGACCTGTAGATTTTGCAGTTATCACGCACGGTCACGCAGATCACGCCCGTTGGGGAATGAAAAAATATCTTTGCCATCACTTCACAAAACCCATCTTACATCAAAGGATTTCTCCGGATATCGAATGTCAGACTTTGCAATACGGCGAAGTTTTAGACATTAATGGGGTCAAACTTTCACTGCATCCGGCTGGTCACATTATTGGTTCGGCTCAGATTCGTTTGGAATATAAAGGTTATGTGAGCGTGGTTTCAGGTGATTATAAAGTTCAGGATGACGGTTTGAGTACGCCTTTTGAATTGGTAAAGTGTAATGAATTTGTTACAGAAAGTACTTTCGGACTTCCTATTTACAATTGGCTTGAAGTTCCTGATTTAAATAAAAGACTTCAGAATTGGGTTTTGCGGAATCAGGAAAATCAGAAAACTTCCGTGTTTATCGGATATTCTTTGGGTAAAGCGCAGCGAATTATGAAAGCCGTTGAAGGAATGGGAAAAATACACGTCCACTACTCGATTGGAAAACTCAATAAAGCCTTTGAAGAAGTCGGAATCGTGCTTCCAGATTATGAAGTTCCAGATTTCAGGGAAAGCATCAAACACGTTGCAGGTGACATTGTCATTGTTCCGCCGGCATTGTTAGACAGCAATGTAATTAAGAAAATTCCTGATGCTGCGACAGCAATTTGCTCCGGTTGGATGCAGGTTCGTGGTGCGAGAAGATGGCGAAGTATGGACGCTGGTTTTCCGATGAGTGACCATGCCGACTGGAAAGGATTGTTACAGGCAATCAAAGCAACTGAAGCTGAAATCGTTCACGTAACACACGGTCAAACCGAAGTTTTTTCTAAATATTTAAATGAAATCGGAATTAAATCTGATGTTGTGGAAACGCTGTATGGAGATGATGACGATGAAGTGACTGAAAAGGAAGTTGTATCAGATAAAAAAGATAAGCAAGCTTGAATAAGCGATTAATTTTCATTAAACCTTGAAAGTTTCGGAAGCTCCGTAGGAGCGAAATGTTTGTAGAAGAAGGTAATAATGTGAGAAGTTTGAGCTCCGTAGGAGCGACATTAAGTAATTAGTTTTAAACGTCGAATTGCCCGCAGCCCGACTTGAGTGGATTTCGAGGGAACAGAAGGCATAAATGAAAGAAAGGCGTAGACTTTTATTGAAATAAATTTACGAACGAAGGTCATAGCTGCCCAAAAATACAAAACATTCAATGGATGTAAATTATATCCAAATTAAAGAAATGAAGAAATGAAAAATTTCGCAGAACTCATCAATGCCTTAGAAAGCACCAATAAAACCAATGCTAAAATCGATGCCATCATCGATTATCTTGAGCGTGCGCCTGATGATGATAAATTGTGGTTCATCGCCTTGTTTACGGGGAAAAGACCCAAGCGGAATGTGAACACCAACTATATGAAAGAATGGGCTTTGGAAATTATCCAACTGCCTTTTTGGCTGTTTCAAGAAAGCTATTCTTCGGTCGGAGATTTGGGTGAAACGATATCATTGATTCTTCCTCCGCCTACAGAAAAAATCGAGAAAACACTGTCTGAATGGATGAATGAAATCATCGGACTGAAAACCAAAACTGAAGCCGAGAAAAAAGAATTTGTCTTAAATTCCTGGGCTGGTTTAGATTATACCGAACGATTAATTTTCAATAAATTATTAGGCGGAAGTTTCAGAATTGGGGTTTCCTCAAAGACTTTGATTAATTCTTTAACCAAATTTTCCGGACAGGAAGCAAGCACTTTGATGCACAGTTTAATGGGGAAATGGCAACCTGATGAAGTTTCATTCAAAGAATTGATTTCGGCTGAAAACATCAATCCCGATAATTCAAAACCCTACCCTTTTTGTTTGGCCTATCCACTGGAAAAAGAGTTGGAAGATTTAGGAAAACCTGAAGAATGGTTGATTGAATATAAGTGGGACGGAATCCGTGGACAAATCATCAGAAGAAATGAAGAAGTTTTTATCTGGTCGCGCGGGGAAGAATTGGTGACCGAACAATTTCCCGAAATTGCCGAGACCGTAAAAGCGATGAAAGGCAACTTTGTAATAGATGGAGAAATACTTGCGGTAAAGGAAGGTAACGTTTTAAATTTTAATGAATTACAGAAACGATTAAATCGTAAAACTTTAACTAAAAAAATGCTTACTGAAATTCCGATTGAGGTTTTTGCGTATGATATTCTGGAACTGGAAGGAACGGATTTAAGAGAAAAACCCATTTCTGCCAGAAGAGCAATGTTGCAGGAATTATTATTAAATGAATCTCCCGAAAACATCAAAATTTCTCAGGCTATTGATTATGAAGATTGGAGTAAATTAGATTTAATCAGAGAAAATTCAAGGGAAATCAACAGCGAAGGTTTGATGCTGAAACAGAAAAATTCGCATTATCATTCAGGACGAAAAAAAGGGGATTGGTGGAAATGGAAAATCAGTCCGTTGACGATTGATGCAGTTTTGATTTACGCCCAAAAAGGTAGCGGACGAAGAAGTGCCTACTACACTGATTACAGCTTTGCCGTGAAAAGTGGCGATAAATTGGTCACCATTGCCAAAGCATATTCTGGACTGACCGACAAGGAAATTATGGAAGTCAGCAAGTTTGTGAATAAAAATGCGATTGAAAAATTCGGTCCTGTCCGTACCGTAAAAGCTGAATTGGTTTTCGAAATTGCGTTTGAAGGAATTGGCTTCAGCAACCGTCACAAAAGCGGTGTGGCATTGCGTTTTCCAAGGATTCTAAGATGGCGGAAAGATAAAACAGTAAATGATATTGATGATATTGAAGAGATTAAGAAATTGATACAGTAATTTATTATTAGTTTCTTATTTTTTGTTTAGATATTTTTGTTAAAATTAATAATTATGAGTTTTAAAATTTTAGCAATTAGACCATTAAAAAACTGTAAAAAATCGTTTCTTAAAAACTTAGAGATTAATAGATTTTATAAGTTTTATAATGATTACGAATTTTTTAATGGAGATACAAAAATTGACAATTACGAAAATGAAATAGATATTTCAGACAAATCGATTACAGAAATTAAATACAATGAATCGATTCCTGAAAATTTCTATGGAAACAAAATCAATATTTCAGCCGTAGTTGGAAAAAATGGAAGTGGTAAAAGTAGTTTATTAGAGTTAATTTATATAGCATTTTATAATTTATCGATTGAAAATGGTGTCATCAAAAAAAGCAACAAATTTTTACAAATATCTGATATTAATTTAGAGCTTTATTTTCTTTTAGAAGAAAAAATTTATCAGATAATATTTTCCGCTAAGCCTACACAAATTAGATGTTTTGAAAAAGACAAACTAAAATTCGTACTAATTGATGATGAAAAAAATCATCTAAAAGAATTATTAGATAAAAACTCATTCTTATATAATATTGTAATTAATTATTCTCTTTATGGTCTAAATTCAAAAGAAGTTGGAGATTGGATAGAGTCTATTTTTCACAAGAATGATGGATATCAAACTCCCATAGTTTTAAATCCAATGAGAACAGAAGGGAATTTCGATATTAATACAGAAACTGATTTGGCGAAGCAAAGATTCATTACAAATTTAGTTCTTAACGAAAGTTTATTATCAATCGGATCCAATAAAAAAATTTTGAATTTTACAATTGAATTGAAGGAGTATGAAAATGATTTTGGTTATTATATTGATGATAATGATTCTTCTCGCTACTATGATGACCCTGATGTATATTTTAAGAATTATCTTCTAAAATTCTTTTTCAAATTTAATTCGAATGAACTGGATTTAACATATGATGGAATAAATAAAATCCTTATAAATTACATTCTACGAAAATTAGTGAAAATTACTGAGCAATATGATTTTTACAAAGATTATAATATTTATGTTGAAGGGGATAATATTACATATACTATTAATAATTCAAAAGAATTCTATACTCAACTAAACTTAGATAATAGTCATATTACTTTGAAACTAAAGCAGGCTTTAAATTTTTTATTTTTTAACAATTTACAAAATCGAAAACAAAATATTTTGTTTAAAAATTATTACGAAAAACAAACTTTTGTTGATAATAATTTTAGAGATTTTTTTGAAGAAGTAAATCAAAATGTAAGAAGCAAAATTGAATTTTTTAAAAATAAAAATAATTGTCAAGCTATCTATTTTTTGCCTCCAGCAATATTCGTGAGCGATTTCATTTTGGATGGAAATTATTCTTTCTCAGCATTAAGTTCAGGAGAGAAACAACGAATTTACAGTCTTAATTCTATATTATATCATTTACTGAATTTAAATTCAGTTCATTATAATAAAAATGCAAAATATAAGTATGAAAATTTAAATGTAATTCTTGATGAGATTGAACTTTATTATCACCCGGAAATGCAAATTAATTATGTGAAAGATTTAATTGATAATGTTAATAAATTAAAATTAGATTTTATAAAAAATTTAAACTTTACTTTCATTACACATTCACCTTTTATTTTATCTGATATTCCCAAACAAAACGTATTATTTCTAGAAGTTAATGAAAACCAAAAATCTCAACCAAAGGATTATGAGAATAAAAACACATTTGCAGGTAATATTTCCGAGCTTTTAGAAGATAGTTTTTTCTTAAATGATGGACTGGTGGGAGCTTTCGCTAAACAAAAAGTTGAAGAAACGATTCAGTGGTTGATTGAAATGGAAGAAAAAATAAAAACTAATAAAAATTTCCAAGAAAATATTGCACAAATAGATTATTATAAGAAAATAATTAATCTTATTGATGAAACTGTAATACATTATAAGTTGAAAGAAAAATTCTATGAACTTTTTCCTCTTGAATTCGAAGAAGACCAAAAAGAAAAAGAATTAAAAAAGTTAGCAGAAGAATTAGGATATAAAATTGAAAAACTATAATGATTTATTTAAAATTTAATAAAAAAGCATTTGAATTTCATACAGAAAAAGTTCAAAATATTTTTGATGAAATATTAGATAAAGGCTACATAAAAAGAGGTAGACCATCCTTAAATATACATTTAAATAAAGATTTTTTGGATTTTCTACATAATAATGCTACAGATTTAATTTCAGGAAAACCAAAAAGATTATTAGAAATTAATAAGGTATATGAAAATATTATTCTAAGTGATTCAGAGAAAGACTATATTAAAAATTTCTTTTTGCAGACGGGTTATGGTGGTTTTCAAAAAAAATATGGAAAAGAGTTTTTAGATTTAATAGGAGTTGATACTTGCGTCTATTGTAATAGAAATTATACAATTAATATAACAAAAAATCACTCTAGAGCAGAGCTTGACCATTGGTTTCCTAAAACACAGTTTCCTTTATTATCATTATCATTTTATAATTTAATCCCAAGTTGTCATTCTTGCAATCATATAAAAGGAAATCCAAAAATTGATTGGGACAATGCATTAAATGAATATATTCATCCTTATTTTAAAGAAAATAATGAGGGATTTAGTTTTGACTTTTTTTATAATAAATCTTTAGATAGATTAAATGTTGAAACTAAAAGTTTTAAAAAAAATATTAAAACAGACAAAACTCTCAACTTCAATAAAACCAAAGAAATTTATAATTCACATTCTGAAAAGGAACTAAGAGATTTAGTAAATCTAAGATATAAATATTCAAAAAATTATATAAAAATACTTACAGAAAATACTTTTGAAAATTTGAAGATTAGTAAAGATGAAATTTATAGAACAATTTTTGGAATAGAAATAAACGAAAATGATTATCATAAAAGGCCATTTAGTAAGTTCAAAAAAGATATAATTGATAAACTATTACGCATTGATAAAAATCTTTTAGATTAATTTAAATACCATTAAAATCTTGAGCAACTACGAAAATACAGAAGGCTTCAAAATCATTCAAAACTGGATGATGGAAAAAGGCAATTCCCCATTCAAATTTCAGGTGGATACCTGGAAGAAATTTGGCAGTGGCTACAGCGGAATGGTGGTAGCTCCGACCGGTTTTGGGAAGACTTTTTCTGTGTTTTTAGCTTTAATTTCAGATTTTCTGACGAATCCTGATAAGTATAAGAAAGGGCTGAAAATGATTTGGATTACGCCACTTCGTTCTTTATCCAAAGATATTGCCAAAGCAATGCAGGAAGCAATTGACGAGATTGGACTAGACTTGGCAGTCGGCGTAAGAAATGGCGACACCGACCCGAAAGTCCGTCAACAGCAGGTCAAAAATATGCCTGAAATTCTGGTCGTAACTCCAGAAAGTCTGCACTTGCTTTTGGCTCAGAAAAATCATCAGCGATTCTTTACCAATATGCATTGCGTTGCGGTGGATGAATGGCACGAATTGTTGGGTTCAAAACGTGGTGTGATGGTCGAACTGGGAATTTCACAACTCTTTCATTATGTTCCGAAACTTAAAATCTGGGGAATTACGGCAACTATAGGAAATCTCAATGAAGCGCAGGATGTTTTGATTCCTTATGACATTAAGAAAACAAAAATTACAGCTAAAGAACTCAAGAAAATTGATATTATTTCGGTTTTCCCAGATGAAGTCGAACTTTTGCCTTGGGCAGGACATCTCGGACAGAAATTAGCAGACAAAGTTGTTCCAATAATTTTGGAGTCAAAATCGACCATTGTTTTTACGAATACACGAAGTCAGAGCGAAATGTGGTATCAGCTTTTACTGAATGCATACCCCGATTTTGCCGGACAAATCGCCATTCATCACAGTTCAATTGATGCGCATTTGAGAATCTGGATCGAAGAAAATTTAAGTTCAGGAAAATTAAAAGCGGTTGTTTCCACTTCGTCTTTGGATTTGGGAATCGACTTTAAACCTGTTGATACGGTCATTCAAATTGGTTCTGCGAAAGGTGTTGCGAGATTTCTGCAACGTGCAGGACGAAGTGGCCACTCCCCTTTTGAGACCTCAAAAATCTTCTGCGTTCCTACGCATTCTTTGGAATTGATTGAAGTTGCCGCACTAAAAGAAGCTGTAAAACAAAAAGTTATTGAACCTCGTGAACCAGTGGTTTTGTGCTTTGATGTCTTGGTTCAGTTCCTGATGACTTTGGCGGTTGGCGACGGATTCTTTCCCGATGAAGTTTACGAAAGAATCAAAAAAGTTTATACGTTTCAAGAGATTAGGGATGAAGAATGGAAAGCGATGATAGATTTTCTAACGATTGGCGGAAGCGCGTTGAAAAGCTACGAAGAATACCATAAAGTTGTTGTGATGGAAGATGGTTTGCACAAAGTGACTTCCCGAAAAATTGCAATGCTCCATCGAATGAATATGGGCGCCATTGTCAGCGATGCTATGTTAAAAGTTAAATTTATTTCCGGTGGTTATATCGGGATGGTTGAGGAATATTTTATTTCAAGATTGAAAAAAGAAGAAAAATTTATTTTAGCGGGTAGAGTTTTGGAAGTGGCGATGATTAAAGATATGACGGTTTTCGTTCGGGCTTCCAAAGGAAAAGCGCAAGCGCCGAGTTACTTGGGTGGACGATTGCCTTTAAGTTCAAATTTGGGTCATTTTTTACGAGAAAAATTGTCCGGAGCGTTGAATCCGAAAGCTTCTGAGAAGGAACTGAAATTTCTACATCCGCTTTTGGCCAATCAGGAAAAGCGTTCACACATTCCGAAAGATGATGAATTTTTGATTGAACTCATTAAAAACCGTGAAGGCTATCATTTGTTTATGTATCCTTTTGAAGGCCGTTTGGTACACGAAGTGATGGCAGCGTTGATTGCCTACCGAATTTCCAAACTGGCTCCAATTTCCTTTTCAATGGCGATGAATGATTACGGTTTTGAACTGTTCAGCGATAAAGAAATTCCGCTGAATGAGGATAATTTAGATAAAATTCTGACGAGAGATAATCTGATGGTTGATGTGATTTCGAGTATTAATTCGGCCGAAATGGCGAGACGTAAATTCAGAGATATTGCGGTAATTTCAGGAATGGTTGTGCAGAATTTCCCTGGACAGCAACGTTCCAATAAAGCTTTGCAAAGTTCAGCCGGATTGATTTTCAAAGTATTGGAAGATTACGATCCGAATCATTTTTTGGTAAGGCAGGCTTATACGGAAGTTTTCAATATGCAATTGCAGGAACAACGTTTAGTAGAAGCTTTTAAACGAATTGAGAAATCGAAGTTTATTTTAAAATATTCCAATAAATTTACGCCTTTGAGTTTCCCGATTAAGGTCGACAGTTTACGGCAGACTCTGACGAGTGAAAATCTCGATGCGAGAATTCAGAAATTAATTAAACAATCCGGAAGAAATATTAAAGATGAATAAAAACTTCCGTCTTCCAACTTTACTATGAAGATAGCGACCAAAGACATAACCATTCAAAATGAAATCTTCACTTTAACCAACCAAAGAGCTTTGTATTGGGAAAAGGAAAAGGCGTTGATTTTTTCAGATTTACACATCGGAAAAACCGCTCATTTTCGTAAAAACGGAATTGCTTTAGCGAATCATATTATGAAAAATGATTTGGAGCGTTTATCCATTTTAATTGAGAACTTCCAGCCTGAAAAATTCATTATCGTTGGTGATTTATTGCATGCAGGAAACAATTCAGATGTTGATGAATTCTGTGCTTGGCAAAATCAATATCCTGATATTAAATTCATTTTAGTAGAAGGAAATCACGATAAGATCTCGAAAACATTAGAAAAAAAATTATGTTTGGATTCACGAAGTGCTTCGTTAGAAATTGAAGATATTGCTTTCGTTCACGATTTTGATCGTTCAAATCCTAAGTTTCAAATCACAGGACATATTCATCCAGGATTTGTTATCAATTCTCCAGTTAAGAAAATTAAACTACCCTGTTTTGCTCAAACTTCAAAGCAATTGTTGTTGCCTGCGTTCAGCGAATTCACAGGTCTGGATACAAAAAACATCCCTAAAAAAGGAATGTATTTTGTTTTTACAGATTCTGAAATTTATGAGATTTAGATAAATTTATAATTCATCAAACCATTTATAAATATCGACTGATGAAGAGATATTCAGTTTTTTTCTGATTCTGTTTTTTCTGTTTTGTATTGCTTTCGGGGTTACATAAGTGTAGGTCGCAATTTCTTTTGTCGTTAGATTCAATTTCAGATATATACAAAATATCAGCTCCGAATTTTGGAGATTGGTTTGTATTGCTGCCAGTTTTTCAAAAAAATCCGGATTTGAAGTTTTGAATTTACTCAAAAGTCGCGGTGAGTTGTCTTTAGCAAGTCTTATAATTTCCTCTTCTGCCAAATTTTTCATCATATTTCTCAATTATATTTTTTTCATTTCATAGTAGTACATCTATTTAATAGTAAGTTTTTAGATATAATTCTACCATCAAATGATTAATTATCATCAAATATATTAGATTATACCGTTGACTTTTTATGATTGAAATCAAGATGTCAAAATTTAAATTAAACTCAAATCAAAAACCATGTGGTATCTGTGTGGTAGCACATTAATTCACTATTAATAAAAATTATTTTTTCTTTACATTTTATTAAAATATCCCTATTTAAAGTAAATACAAGGAATAATAATTAGTGTTTTTAAATCAATTTATGATTAATGAAGATCTACTGTTTTCTAATGGTGCAGAATTAAAAAATTTCAAAGCAAACGAGATAATTTTTGCTGAAGGCGACACGCCTTCCTATTATTTTCAGATTACAAAAGGTAAAGTGAAAATAAACAACTTCAACGACCAAGGAAAAGAGTTTATTCAGGGTATTATTTCTAAAGGCGGAAGTTTGGTGCCAACTGCCTTCTTTACAGCAAAACCTTATCCTTTGAATGCTGTTGCCATTGAAGATTGTATAGTAATCAGATTACCAAAACATAATTATCTGCAGCTTTTAAAACAAAATCCTGAATTGTATGAAACTACTTTGAATTTCATTTCAGAAAATATGTATTACAAATACATTATGATGCAAAGCATGTCATTTCAAAATCCTGAAAATAAGCTTAAAACGTTGATGAATTATCTTAAAAATCAACATTATGATCAGTCGCAATATTCATTTCAAATTCCATATACTCGCCAGCAATTGGCTTCTCTCACCGGATTAAGCGTCGAAACCGTCATCAGAGTCACAAAAAATATGGAGAAGAACGAAATTTTAAAAATACAAAACAGGAAAATATTTTTTTAATACGTTCCCTATATTTTATTTAAAACTAAATTTATCCGTTTACAATCAATCCGCCGTTGGGATGCAAAACCTGTCCTGTGATCTGCACGGCCTGATCTGATGCGAGAAAAAGAAAACTTGCAGCAATTTCTTCTTCAGTTGCATTTCTTTGTAGTGGTGGTTTAGATTGATCTTCTTCATCTTCGCCGAAAGTTTCTTTAGTAAGTGGCGTCGCTACTGGTCCTGGTGCCACAGCGTTTACCCGAATTCCTTTGGGTTTAGCCTGTAATGCCAATGATCTTGTGAATGAGACAATTGCTCCTTTCGTTGCCGAATAATCTAATAGCTCTGCATGACCTTGATAAGCTGTAGCAGAAGTAGTATTGATTACAGACCCGCCCTCTTTTAAAGATGGAAACGCAGCTTTGGTCAATAAAATCATCCCGATGATATTTGAATTAAAAGTTGTACGAATGTTTTCTTCCTCCAAATTTTCAATACTATCACATGGAAATTGAGTTCCTGCATTATTGATTAAAATATCTAATTTTCCGAACTCTGAAACTGTTTTTTCAACTGCTTTGTTACAAAAATCTGAGTCATTGATATCGCCTTGTAAAATGATTGACTTTCTTCCTAAAGAAATAATTTCATTCATCACTTTTGCAGCACCCTCTTCATCCGAATGAAACATAATTGAAACATTGGCACCTTCTTTAGCAAAAAGTAATGCTACTGCTTTTCCTATTCCGCTGTCGGCTCCTGTGATGAGTACCGATTTGTTTTCTAACTGCATTTATATTTCGCTTTTTGGTTTGATTTAAATTAATTTTAAAAGAAAATTTTTCTATTGTCAATTTTCACGGTAAAATCTTTTTCCATTTTTTTTATAGTTCTGATAACCGTTTCTACACGAAGTCCTGTAAGATTGGCAATCTGCTGTCGAGTCAACTGAACCTGAAATGATAAAGGAATATCGTCACTGTGAAAACTTTTTAAATATTCTAATAAACCTGTCAATCTTATAACAGGATCATTCGAAGCTAGATTTTGCATCATAATAAATTGATAATGCATTCTTTGGGACATGCAAGAATTAATCTGAACAGATGTTTCCGGATGTTTCTCAATAAGATTCAAAAAATTAGGTTTAGCCAATTTTATCACTCTGCAGTCTGTGATTGCTTCAGCATTGATCGGGTATCTTTTGTCAATAAATAACATAGAATCTCCAAAGCTTTGACCCGCGCCTAAAATATTGTGTATAAATTCTCTACCTTCATCATCCTGATTATTTTCCTTCACTTTTCCTTCTACAATTTGAAAATAATACAAAGGAATTTCACCTTGTTGAAAAAACTTTTCACCCTCTTTGTATGATTTTATTTCACCTCCGAAAGCCTTTAAAAGATCTTCATCTAATTTAGTACAGCTAATAGTTTTCATATCATTTAATTAGTTTACCGAATTTTTAAGACATATTTTGTGCCAATTTCCATTGAAACATTACTTGATTTAGTAAATCAATCTTTATATCCTGAAACTTAATTCACTACAATTATGATTTGAATCATAATTAATCAATATATTTAAACTATTTAATGTATTTTTAAATTATTTTAAAGTAATTATCATTTTTTGAGCTATTTTTTAATTTTTGGTTAGATTTTTGAAGTTGAAAAATCAGTTAGAACATTTTTCTAACGCAAGAGAAATCTCCACTTCTCTTTTTTTATTAAATCACACTTAAATATTAATATTATGTCAACAGAAAATCTAACGCACCTTGAGGCGATTAAAAAAATTAAAGAACTTTCAGAAAAGGCAAGAATTTGTATGTTTGCTACAGATCTTGAAACTTTACCGATTACTTCAAGACCAATGGGGCTTCAGGAAACTGATGATGAAGGTAATCTTTGGTTTATCAGCAGCGAAGCAAGTAACAAGAATTTTGAAATCAGAGATGACCGAAGAGTACAGCTTTTCTTTATGAATAACAGCAATTCTGAATACTTATCAATCTACGGAGAAGCTTCAATTTATAAAGATAAAACCACCATCGAAGAAAAATGGTCAGCAATGGCAAATGCATGGTTTGACGGTAAAGAAGACCCAAATGTATCAATCATCCGAGTAGAACCTAAAGAAAGTTATTATTGGGATACCAAAGCAGGAAAATTGGTAAGTATGCTAAGTTTTGTGGCTGCAGCAGTGACCGGAAATAAAACTGATAATTCAGACGGAGTTGAAGGAAACGCAACGATTTAGAATTTTTTTAAAACTAAAAAAAATGTAGCCATGATTTTTGAAGACCAACCGCATGCTGTTCGCCAGGAAATGAACAGCATGCCACACGAAAACCTGAAGTTCATTACCAATATCATCAATTTTACCGGTGACAAATCTTTCATTCTCACCTCTCTGCAGAAAATTCAGAATAGCACACTCTGTGAGATTAAAAGAAATACCATCGATAAATTCATCAAAGAATACGCCATGAATTTTGACGGATTCGTTGAAAATGATATCAGTCTTCATCACAACTCAAACAAACAAGTCTGTCCTGTTTTTGCGAAGAGATCTTTTGATAAAGTAATGATGGAACAGGAATATCTGAATAGATTGGTAAGCATTCTGAATCCGGATTAATGACTAATCAGTTATAAAATTTTTTCTCGCCAACTCTTTTCTCACACGGCTTAAGCTTTCAGGTGTGATTCCTAAATATGATGCCACCATCCACTGTGGAACTCTGAGAAGCAGATCAGGATACATTTTGATGAATTTTAAATATCTTTCTTCTGCTGTTTCACCCAATAAAGAATTGATTCTGTCTTGTAAACTTTTCACATGTTTTTGGAGGACTAAATCATTTTTTTCTATGCTGTTTGGAAACTCTTCTAATAATCTATTAAAAAAATCACGCTGCAAAACTGAAACTTCAGAATCTTCTACTGCTTCAATATAATAGTTTGATTTTTCACTGAAATAAAGACTGCTTCGGTCGCCAATCAACCAGTTTTCAGGAGCAAACTGAATAATGTGCTCTTTTCCGTTTTTATCAATAGAAAACATTCTTAAAAGTCCTTTTTCTACGAAAAATGTATTGCGGCAAACTTCACCGTATTGCAACAAAAGCTCACCTTTAGAAACTTTTTTTGTTTCGTATTGTACACTGCAAAGGCTTAATCGTTCTGCTGGAACCTCTAAAACTTTTGCTAAATAATTGGTCATATTACTCATGAGGTGATCTGGCTTAAAGTGATATCCTGATGTGATGCATTATTGATTTCGTCACCATTTTCGATGACAATCAATTGCGGACTTTCATGTCTTATCCCGAAATCTTCTGCGATTTTATTCGAAATATTTCTGTGCGCCAAAAGGTCTAAAAAGTAAAGGGTAGCGCCATGTTCCTGAGCTTCTTCAATTTCTTTTTCAAAATTTTTCAAAACCGTTTTACTGATAAAACAGCTCGTAGAATGTTTGAAAATCGCAATTTTTCCAGAATACGATTTTTTAATAGCTTCTTCCAAATCTTTTTCAGATTCTATTAAATTCCAAAAAGATTTTGACTTATTTTCTTCTGTCTTTCCGCCAAATATTTTATCTAAAAAACTCATACATTAAATTGTTTTAAATGGTGATTGAGATGTTTATATTCCATAAAACCCCAATCCTTTTCTTTCATCGTTCCAAAAAGTGCGTGATCATTGGGCAAATTATGATTTTCATAAGCTTTTACGTATTCGTTTAGCGTGTTCAAAAGATTATTTTTTGCTCCCTCAAAATCACACTCAAAATTAACGATTAGTTTTTGAAAACTCGGCATATTATGCGGAATTCCGTTATTGAAAATCTGAATTTCTTTTTTAGTTAAAATTCCTATTGCTCTGAATATAAAATTTGGCTTAGAAAGATGAACTTTTTTCAATGGAACTTTTAAAATCAATTCGCAATGAGTGAGCATTTGTGCAACGTTCATCCTACCCCATTTTCTATGAGAATTTTCGGAAAGCAGTGAGATTCTTGAGATAATTTCATTAAAATCATTGCTGTTATGAAGACTTTTTTTTACCAAGCTTTTTCGTTCTTTAAGTTTTCAATGTGTGCAAAGTGATGATTGCAATGCCAAGCGTAAAAAGCCAAAAAATATCTGAGATTATAGTCATTTTCCTTTTCAGGATGACGGAAGGTTTTTTCAAACTGCTTATTGGTCATTGTTTTTAATAAGACATACCATCTTTGATGAATACCTTTCAACATTTTCATCGCTGGTTTTACCGGCATGCTTATGCTGTCCTGAAGTTCTGCCCACTTTGCTTCATCGTAAGGTTTTATCGTTGGATTTTGTTCTGTTAAAGCTAATTTAAAACGAATAAAACTGTTCGCATGACTGTCTGCCAGATGATTCACAAGTTGTCTTACCGTCCAGCCACCTTCTCTGTATGGTGTGTCTAATTGCTCATCTGAAAAATCTTCAATCAGTTTTTTTAGTTTTTCAGGGAAATTTTTGATGACTTTAATATGGCTTTCCAGCTCAATGTCGCAACTGGTATTATTTTCCTGAAATTTTCCGATGGGGAATTTTTTATGCTCTAAATTATCCATAGTTGATTTTTATTTGAGTCTTGCTTTTCCAATCTTTTTTAAGCAATTTTTGATAATAAGTTTTTTGTAAAAATATCAAAAATCCGAGAATTTAAATATGAAATAAACTTTAATTATCATTATTTTGTCTGAAAATTTTAGACAAAAAAAACTCCAATTCTTTTAAAAATTGAAGTTTATTATAAGTTTAATTGAATACATTAATAACCATGTAAATCAATACCTTCTGTACGCTGTAAAGTGATTTTCTTTCCCATTTTTTTCTGAATCACTCGAAAATGTTGCAATTCATCATCCGTCAGAATATTGATGGCAGTTCCTTTTTCGCCTGCACGACCTGTCCTACCAATTCTGTGAATATAATCTAAAGGCGAACGCGGCAATTCATAATTAATCACACAAGGCAAAGACTCGATATGAATACCACGACCAATCAAATCTGTTGCGACCAAAATCTGAGCGCCATTCACTTTAAATTCTTCCAGATTATTTCTACGCGCACCCTGCGATTTCTGACTGTGAATAGCAACAGCTTTAATTTTATTTTTCTTTAGTTTTTCAACCAAATTGTCAGCAGATTTTGTAGATGAGACAAAAATCAGTGCTTTCTCAACTTTCTTTTCTTTAATTAAATATCTTAAAAATGGACCTTTATTTTCAGGCGAAACGTGATATGCCATTTGCTCAATATTGTCGATTTCAACTTCTTCTTTTTTAATTTCAATCAATATGGGATTCATTGAAATACGTTTCTTCATCTCAGAAACCTTTTCATCTAACGTTGCAGAAAATAACGTCGTCTGTTTCATCACAGGCATCATTCCGAAAAGCTTATCCATCTCTTCTCCAAAACCAAGCTGAAACATTTTGTCGGCTTCATCAATCACCAAATGTTGAATTCCCGAAATGCTCAATGCATTATGATCGATCAAATCTAAAAGACGACCAGGTGTTGCAATAAGAACCTCTACACCAAACATTCCTTTCATCTGTGGGTTGATAGAAACACCTCCATACACTGCCATTGTACGAATCTCACGTTTCAAGTTTTCTGTAAAAGCTCTGAAAACTTCATCAATCTGAATCGCCAATTCTCTTGTAGGAACCAATATCAAAACCTGAACGTTACGATCTTTTTTCACGTCTGCATTTTGCAGTTTCTCTAAAATCGGCATTACAAAACAAGCTGTTTTTCCGGAACCTGTTTGAGCAATTCCCATCAAATCTTTTCCTTGTAAAATTACAGGAATAGCCTGTTCCTGAATTGGAAATGGTTTTAAATACCCTAACTTTTTAACAGAATGAATGATATTGCTTGATAATCCTAAAGACTCAAATAACATAAAATATTGATTTATTGCAAAGATAAGCTATTGGTATTTGTTTATTCCAGAAAATACTGATTGTAATAATTTTAATAAATAAAGACTTTTATTTAACCTTTTCATTTTCCGTGCAGTTTGTCATTCCGGAGGAATCTAAATATCGAAAATAAAGTATCATAGAGATTCCTCCGGAATGACAAACTGAGCGTTCATTTTTAGGTATTAATAAGCTTCTTCACATTTATAAAATTGATTGAGAACGATATTCTAAATGCCGTTTTGTCCGATAATTAAAATTTGGATAAATTTTTGAATATTAGATTTTAATAAATTATTAAAAAAATCAACCATAATAATAAGTATGAAAAAAGCATTAATAATAGTCGATGTTCAGAATGATTTTTGTGAAGGCGGAGCTTTAGCTGTTCCAGGAGCAAACGAAGTAATTCCGTACATCAATCTTCTGATGGAAGAAAATGAATATGACCAAATTGTTCTGACGCAGGACTGGCATCCTGCCAACCATAAAAGTTTTGCAAGCAATAACAATAGAAAAGTTGGCGAAAGTATTATTTTAAACGGTGTTCCGCAGTTTATGTGGCCAGATCATTGTGTGGAAGGAACGTTCGGGGCAGAATTTCATAAAGATCTGAACAGAGAAAAAGTAACTCATGTAATTCAAAAAGGGAAAAATACTGAAATTGATGCTTACAGTGGTTTTCAGGATAACAATCACTTTATGAAAACCGGTTTGGATGACTTTTTAAAATATCACGATATTCAATTGGTTGAAATTGTTGGGCTGGCATTAGATTACTGTGTAAAATTCACCGCTACAGATGCTGTGGCAAACGGTTACGTAACTTGTCTTCATTTTAACGGAACCCGTGCTGTCAATGTAAAACCAGATAACGGTAAAGATGCTGTTTTTGAGATGATTCAGAAAGGGGTGACGGTTTTGGGGTAATCTGTTATAAGTTTTGTATTATTAATTATGAGTTAATTATTAATACAAACTTAACTGATAATCTACTACACAAAAAAAGACGCAGAAATCAATTCTGCGTCTTTTATATTTTAAACTTAAATCTCTATTAAAGCATTTTCAAGTTATTCACTTCCAAATCTGTAAGGATTCTCCAATGTCCTCTTTTGATGTTTTTCTTCGTCATTCCTGCAAACATTACTCTGTCTAATGCTTCCACCTCGTATCCTAATCTTTGGAAAATTCTTCTGATAAGACGGTTCCAGCCGATGCTGATTTCCATTCCAATTTCATTTCTTGGTTTCCCTTCGATGAACGAAATTTGATCTACCACTGCAATACCTTCTTCCAAGCGAATACCTTCCGCAATCAGCTTCATGTCTTCATTGGTTAATTTCTTATCCAAAGTGACATGATAGATTTTTTTAGAATCAAAAGATGGGTGCGTCAGTTTCTTCGTCATGTGTCCGTCATTGGTCAAAAGAATAACTCCCGTTGTAGAACGGTCTAATCTTCCCACCGGGAACAGACGATATGGTGATGCATTGGCAACCAAATCCATCACGGTTTTTCTTGCTTTGTCATCTTTGGTTGTAGAAATATATCCTTTTGGCTTATTCAAAAGTACATAAACTGGTTTTTCCGGAGTAATACCCTGTCCGTCAAAAACTACTTTATCTGTTTTCTCAACCTGATATCCCATTTCGGTAACTACCTTTCCGTTGACTTCTACCAATCCTTGAACGATTAAGTCATCCGCTTCTCTCCTGCTGCAAATTCCTGAGTTTGCGATGTATTTGTTAAGACGAATCGTGTCTTTATGAACATCTTTTTCAACTTTCTTGAATCTTCTTTTCTGTACAAAAGATCTTGCTCTGTCATCATCTCTGTCAGTCTCGCTGCCAGGTCTTCTTCCATATTTTAAGCTTCCTCTTTCGTATTTATCTCTGGTATTGGTACTTCTTACACCACCCCTTTTAGATCCAAAAGATTTTTTTTCTTCACCCTTGTTGGATACAAATGGTTCTTTTTCAACTTTTGAGTATTTCTTTTCCATTCGACTCTCATAGCTAGTATCAGATCTCCTAGAATCAGGTTTTGAAAAAGGTGTAGAGCTGTCAGTATCTCTATCGCTTCTGCCGAAAGGCTTTTTTTCAAATTTTGATGAGCCGTTGTCATCTCTATCTTTTGGCTCAAAACTTCTTCCGCCAGTTTTAGAGAACGGCTTCTTAAAAGATTTTGAATCTGAAGAATTTCCAGATTTAGGAGAGCGAGGACTGTCCGAATTTCTTGTTGAAGATCTCGGTTTTTTTGGTCTTCCTGAATTATTATTGTCTCTGCTCATTCTAAATATTTTTGCAAAGATAGTGATTTAGTTACGAGTTAGAAATTAAGAATCATAACTTTGTACAATTGTTTGCTTATTAATTTATTCAAAAATCAAAAAATGATTACTTTTTTAGACCAAAATTTTTCTCAGCTCAACGATTTTATTACCCAAAACACATTCAGCAAAATATTTATTCTTGTAGACGAAAATACGCATGAATATTGTCTTCCTGTACTTCTGGGGAATTTGGAAACAGAAATCAGTTTTGAAATTCTGGAAGTTGAGCCTGGCGAGGAAATGAAAAACATTCAGACGGTCACTCAATTGTGGGAAATTTTAACTGAAATGCAGGCTGACCGAAAAGCTCTGATCATCAATGTTGGCGGCGGCGTGATTACTGATATGGGTGGTTTTATTGCTTGTACTTATAAAAGAGGGATTCAGTTTATCAATATTCCTACTACTCTTCTATCCATGTGTGATGCTTCTATCGGCGGAAAAACCGGTATTGATCTGATGCATTATAAAAATATGGTAGGAACCTTTAGTTTTCCGGAGCAGATTTTTGTGTATCCTCAATTTTTAGAAACGCTTCCTTATAAAGAACTTCGAAGCGGCTTTGCTGAAATGCTGAAACATGGTTTGATTGCAGACAAAGCTCATTGGGAAAATTTAATTCAGATTCAGAAATTAGACGTTGAAGGTATTTTTCCACACATTCAGACTTCAATGGATATTAAGCAGGAGGTTGTAGACAAAGATTTTCACGAGAAAAATGTAAGAAAAACCCTGAATTTTGGACATACGATTGGTCATGCAATAGAAAGCTTATGTTTAGAAAAAGAAAATCCTATTCTCCACGGTGAGGCTGTGGCACTTGGAATGATTTGCGAAACGCATCTTTCTTATCTGGAAGGTTTGATTTCAATAGAAGATTCAGAATTGATTATCGAAAATATTCAGAAATATTATTCATTTATAGATTTAAGTGAATTTAAAGATGACGATATTTTCAGATTATTACTAAATGATAAGAAGAATACAGACACGAAAATTAACTTTTCCTTACTTTCAGGAATTGGATCTTGTATTTTTGACCACGAATGCAAGACACAAAACATTCAAAAATCATTGGATTTTTATAGAAAACTGAGTGATTTTTAAAACTAAATTTAACAAATATTATTCATAACATATTATTTCAATGCATAATTTAAACACCTGATTTTAAGGTATTTAAAAATAAACATTCAATTTAATGATATCTGTCATGTCTTATCCAGACCTATAATTATGGTTTTGGCAAACAATTTGAAAGATACCATTCGTCAAAATGAAAAATTTGACAGTAAAATTTAAAATTAGGAAATAGTAAATATTAAAAATTTAAAGTTATGAAAAAGTTAATTTTAGGACTAGCAATTACAGCAGGTTCATTAGCATTCGCTCAGACAACTACAACTACTACAACAACAAGATCAACATCTTCATCAGATGTAAGATTCGGTGTTAAGGGTGGTATGAACGTTTCTTCTTTATCTAAAGATGCAGGTCTTGAAGACCAAAAATCAAAAATCGGTTTTAACGCTGGTATTTTTGCAACAATTCCGGTAGCAGAATCTTTTAGTATTCAGCCAGAGGTTTTGTATAGCCAGTATGGTGCTAAAATAGAAAGCACAGACGAATTTACAGTACTTGGTACAACAACTAGAAATGTTGAATCTTATTCAACAAATCTTGATTACATAGCAGTTCCTGTAATGTTCCAATATAATTTTGTACCAAACTTCTATGTTGAAGCAGGTCCTGAATTCGGATTTTTAGTAGGTGCTAAAAATAAAGGTGATAGAACTACTACCGTTACAACAGGTTCTAACACTTCTACATCATCAGCAAGTTATAGTGACAAAATTGATAAGGATAATTTAAATACATTCAATTTCGGAGTAGGTCTTGGTGCTGGTTATTATTTCACAGATAATATTGGTATCACAGCGAGATATGTTGCTGGTGTAACTGATGTTGCTAAAGACAGACCAAATGGTTCTGATGCTGTAAGAAACAATACTTTCCAAGTAGGTTTGGCTTACAAGTTCTAAGAAAAAATAATCTTATTTCAATAAAGATGAATCCGTCATACAAAATCGTATGACGGATTTTTTTTTGTTTAAATAAAACTATTGCAATGTTTTTTCAAAACTCATTGATCATCACGTTAAAATGCTGATGAGTTAGAATTACTTTAAAAAATCAAATCATCGTAATTCTACAAGTATAAATTTTACACAAACGTAAAAGATTATTTAAATTTTATGAAAATTTTAACTATCGTATTTTTTTTTAGGAATAGTTCTTGTTTAACATAGTATATATAACACTTAAATACAATAATATTATGGACAATCAAGATTACAACAAAGCAGAAAAAGCAGTAAATAATACAGAAGATGCATTAAGAAATACTGCAAGTGACGCAAAATGGAAAATCAGTGACCTAGCTGACAAAGCAAGAGATTATATCAAAGAAAAACGTGATAATGATCAGGAAGCTACTCAGGAAGACTGGCTAGACAGAGTGAAAGCTAATGCTTCTGAAACTTGGGAAGACATTAAAGATGGCGCAAGTGATGCCTGGGAAAAAACAAAAGATGCTGCTGAAGATGTGAAAGCAGAATGGAACAAGAAAACGAATTAGAAAAATTCAGTCTTTTAAATATATTCAAAGAAAATGGAGTCTTTTTACAAAGGCTCCGTTTTTTATTATGTCCTAAACATAAATTATTGCTACATTTGTAGATATTAAACATTAAAAAATTATGTCATACGGTTTACTTAAAGGGAAGAAAGGAATTATTTTTGGAGCCCTTAATGAACAATCTATCGCATGGAAAGTTGCTGAGAGATGCCATGAAGAAGGCGCTGAATTTATATTATCTAATGCTCCTATCGCTCTAAGAATGGGAGAACTGAACGGATTAGCTGAAAAAACAGGCTCTGAAGTAATTGGCGCAGATGCTACTTCTACTGAAGATCTTGATAAACTTTTTGATGCTGCAATCGCAAAATTTGGGAAAATAGATTTTATTCTTCACTCGATAGGAATGTCCGTAAATGTAAGAAAAGGAAAACACTACACTGAGATGAATTACGATTGGACAGAGAAAGGTTGGGATATCTCAGCAGTATCTTTCCACAAAGTAATGCGTACAGCGTGGGAAAAGAACTGTATGAATGAATGGGGAAGCATCTTGGCTCTTACTTACATTGCAGCTCAAAGAACATTCCCGGATTACAATGATATGTCTGACAATAAAGCATACTTAGAAAGTATTGCAAGAACTTTCGGATATTACTGGGGCGAAAGAAAAGTACGTGTGAATACAGTTTCTCAGTCTCCAACAGTTACTACTGCAGGAAGCGGAGTAAAAGGTTTTGGAGGTTTCTTAGGATATGCTGAAGATATGTCTCCACTGGGAAATGCATCAGCTCTTGAGTGTGCAGATTACTGTGTAACTTTATTCTCAGATCTTACCAAGAAAGTGACGATGCAGAATTTATTCCATGATGGAGGATTCAGTAACACCGGAGTTACTCAGAAAGTGATTGAGAAATATGATTTTTAGTCCCAAAATATTACATTAAAATAAAAAAAGACCAAAGTGAAAATATTTACTTTGGTCTTTTACTTTATAGTATATGATGTATTTCAAAAAAAATGATTTGTAACTTCCGCTTCTGTCGTAATAATTTAAAGAACGACTTAAAAAAAAACAAAGCCAAAGCAATTGCCTTGGCTTCATTGAATAGAATAACACTTGATATAATTTATTGAACTCTTTTTAAAGAAATTCCAATAACAGTATTCGATGCAGCGGTATTATAGGAGGAATTAGTAGAGTATGCTACGATAGACATTCTGTAATATTTACCATCTTCAAACAAGATTTCTACAAGATCTTGTTCCATATTTCCATAATTGGTATTCAGCCAGTCGTCACCATCAATAGGAGTACTATAATAATTGGGAAGTATTGTCATATTAGGTGAGTTTTGTAAAGGATTGCTTGTAGATAATGTTGCATAAGAGACTAATATGTTACTGTTTGTAGTATTGTAAAAACGCGGCTTCAAAACACTATTCTCTCCTCCTAAAACATCTAATCTAAGACCTTCAAAAAGTGGCAGTTCTGCTGGATTTACAAATTCGGAAAGTGCTTTTCTGTTGATAGTTCCTGTTTGAGATGCTAGCTTTCCCGTCATTTGATTTTTACTTGTATTTCCAGTAGAATTTTGAAAGGTTCCCGGAACAAGAAATCTATATCCTCTTTCTTCACCAATCTGGAAATCACCACCCCCATCTGCAATACCAAATCTCGTCCATTTAACTCCGTCCCAATAATAATATCCTTTTGTTTTCAGTAATCCTAAGCCCGTATTAAAAACTAATAATCCCGTAGCCGGATTAGCGATAGTGACTACGTCTGTGGCTGAATTCAGATCTATACGCGGAGGAAGGAATCCCATGTTTGTAGCTTCTAAGTGTAGAATTGCAGACTGATTCGGAGTTTCGGTATTGATACCTACATTTTGTGCTAAAATAGATCCTGCTAATAAATTGCTTAATAAAAATAATGTTCTTTTCATCATATAAGGTTCATTGTAAACTTAGTTTTATAAAGTCTATAAATCCCGCTAGGGGAAGCTGGGACATTATATGAACCCAGCTTCTGGTATATAGACAAGTGTGTTTTTGTATGACAAATGATTATTAATTCATTTTCATGCTGCAATAGTATAAATAGAATACGTCACCCCAAAAGAAAACACAGCTCACAATTACTCACAAGCATACTCACATATACTCAAATGATTAATTAGTTGAAAATCAGAGTTATTAAATTGTAAAATAAGAATTAATATGTATTAATTATATGAAGATTAATATCCGTATCAGAAGAAATATTAAGCTTTCTGCGTATTCTGTATTTTTTATTTTCGATCGCTCGTATGGTAGAGTTGGTTGCGGTAGCTATTTCCTTAGTACCCATATTTAATTTTAGCATGGCACAAACTTCCAGTTCTGAAGAAATAATAGTAGGAGAATTTTGCAGAATCTTTTCAAAAAAATCTGGATATTGAGATTTAAAATAAGTTATGAATAATGAATTTTTGCTAAGTGCCAAATCGTATAATTCACCTGAGAAATTAATACGATCTGTTTTTTCAAGAAGATTATTTAATCTTTCTTTTTCTAAATGATATTTGATAATCATTTTTTCTTTTCTATTGATAAAATACATTCCTACAAAAGTACAGATTGATATCTCCAATACTTTATAGATTCTCACATACCATTGTTTTTCGGGCGATAAGTGTTCCTGAAATGATAAAAATAAAGAATAATTGGTAACTATATTGATTAGAAACCAAAGAAGATAAGATCCAATGAGAAAAAAAATAACATATTTATCAGAAGTGTAATTAAAGAAAAATGACAGAGCAATTGTAAGTGATACGTAAGATAAATAATTCATACAGCCTTCACCACCAATGATATCACAGAAAAATATAATTATTCCTAAAAAGAAAAATATAATTGCCAGATTAATTCTCTTAAAGCGAATTTTATCCGGCCAAAATAATGTGCTGATCATCAACAAAGTCAGACCAAGAAAGACAGTAGCATTTTGATAGTCTTCGAGGAAAATAATATTAAGAAATATATTACATCCTAAAATAAAAATAAGAACAATGGTGTATATGTCAAAAAGAAGACTTTTTTCATATTCAATTTCATCATTTGTTATTTTTTTTCTCTCTAATGCTGCGTAAAATATAGATTTTAACATATTAAAAATATATAAGGAAAATAATAATTTATATTAAAGCATAAGCAAGTTAACACAAAAAAATAATTCCTAACGTTTTTCAGGAAATAATTATAATGACATTTTCGGTTGCATCGTGCAAGAATATTTTTCATATATTCTGCTATCGCCAAATCGGCGACACCAAAGGTATCGCCGATTCTTAATAATAAAAATGTTAATATGATGTGCTATAAAATTACGGTCTGTATAGAATGTGCAGGTGCAGATAATTTTGCAGACATTCCTTCGATCCAAAGATTGGTGTCGATATCGTTATCAGAATCATTCATGATGACGGTTACCAATTGTCCGTTTTCATTCATGAAAGTTGTAGAAGTAAGAGCTGCTCTGTTCGATGAAGTTCCGATTCTCTGAGCATTTGGCTTAATGTATTTCGAAACGTGTCCAACATAATAATATTCATAAGTATAATGAACTTCACCCGTTTTTGTATCTGCGATGATCGGTGCAAAACAAAAATTTCCAACGTGATTTGGACCGCCTGTTTCATCAAGAAGAACATTCCAGTCTGTCCATAAAGCCGTTCCTTTGTTGAAATCGTTGATCATATTTCTTCCGTATAATTCGCCCAATTTTACGTCATAAATTTTAGACATATCAAATTGCTCTTTACAACCTTCTGTAAATGCTAAAAACTTATCCGGAAAAGCTCTCTGTGTTTCCGATAAATTATCAAAAAGCTGCGTCTTGTTATTCCATGTTTCGTACCAGTGATAGCCGATTCCATGCGCATATTTTGAAGTTTCGGTATCGCTTAGTGTTGTGGTCGCTCTTTGGTAAATTAAATCACGATTGTGATCCCAAATCATTACTTTTTTATCTTTAAAGCCGTTTTTCCAAAGCGTTGGCCCTAAATTATTTTTAAGAAACTCTCCTTCTTCTTCAGCAGTATAAATACAAGATTCCCAAGTTTGTGTTGCCATCGGCTCGTTCTGAATAGTCAATCCCCAAACATTAATTCCTCTTTTTTCGTATTCGCTGATGAATTTCACATAATAATCAGCCCAGGTTTGGTAGAAAGTATTTTCCAGTCTTCCACCTTTCAACATATTTTTATTAGATTTCATCCAAGCTGGTGGACTCCAAGGAGAAAAGTAGAAAGTAAAATCTTTTCCAATTGCCTTTTGAGCTTCCTTAATCATCGGAATTTTAAACTTCTCATCATGCGCAACGTTGAATGATTTTAAAGATTTATCATTTTCCGTAACGTAGGTATAGGAATCGCTGGAGAAGTCACATGAGTTCATATTGGTACGAACAACGGTATATCCCAAACCGTTTTTCCCGTAGTAAGCTTCAATGATTTCTTTCTGTTTATTTTTTGGAAGTTTATAAAAAGTTTCGGCAGATGCATCAGTAATAGCACCACCGATTCCTATTAATTTTTGATACTTAAAATCCGGATCTACAAAAATACAGGCATCAGTTTCTTTTGGCTGAGCCATTTTTTCGAACTTCACCGTTCCTTTATCAACCATTTTTTCGTTGGTCTTAGAATTGGTGAGAATTACTTTTGCAGATTTTCCTGCATTTTTTTTCCAGTAATTTTGTGCGTTTGCATTAAAAAAAGCTCCCATTACAAAACAACTTACTACTAGTTTCTTCATTATTTCTTCTTTCTATTCTTATATATAATTAACCACCCCGTCAAAAATTCTTTTGAATTTTCGCCACCCCTCCAGAGGAGGGGAATTTTAATACTAATCATTTTTATATACCCTTACGTAATCAATGTAATATTTCTGAGGAAAGATTGTGTCATCAATTCCTTCTTTTCCGCCCCAAAATCCACCGACAGCAAGATTTAAAATGATAAAATAGGGTTGATCAAAAGGCCAGGATTCATAGGTCTTTTCTTTATTTTCATACGTGAAAAACTTTTGATCGTCTATATAAACATCAATTTTTTCAGGTGTCCAATCTGCTTTGTAGATGTGAAATTTTTCACTAGCATTTTTCACGATCAACGTATCGGTTTTCTGTGTTCCAATAATGTGATTATACTTTTTGGTATGCACGGAAGCATGAATATAACCTTGATTAAAACCAACATGCTCCATAATATCCAGTTCGCCGTCATCGGGCCATTCTTTCATATTTTCACTCATCATCCAGATTGCAGGCCACGTTCCGCGACCTTTCGGAAGTTTAGCTCGGACTTCAATTGTTCCATATTGAAAGGATAATTTTCCTTTGGTTAACAATCTTGCCGAAGTATATTTATTCTTTTCCCAGTTTTCTTTTCTGGCTTCAATGACAAGATTTCCGTTCTCCATTCTTGCATTTTCCAAACGACTTTTGGTATAAAACTGAGCTTCATTATTTCCGTAACCATCGCCGCCAACATCATAATTCCATTTGGAAGAATCTGGTAAACCTTTCCCGTTGAATTCATCATTCCAGATTAATTTTCTGTTGGAATCAGGCTTGTTTGAAGCACAACCTTCAACACAGAAAGCCAAAGCTCCTCCGATTAAAAGGTGAATGATATGTTGGAATTTTATATTCAAAGTTTTATTTAAAATTTATTATTAAGATTATCTCCAAAGCTTGTCATTCTGACGACGGACGAATCTCCATTATAATTGAATAGATTCCACGCTCCACATCGTTTCGCTCTGAATGACAAACTCGGGTTTATTTTCAAAGTTTGTCATGCTGGAAGCATCTCTACAAAGATTATCTAGATTCTTTCAGAATGACAAAGATTACGTTTACTTAAAAACTCACGTCTTTTACCACCAAAAGCGGGTTTCATCCCGCTCTTAGTAAGTAAACTAATATTTATTTTGACCAATTAATTCTTTTTGTCTGAACATTTTGAGAATCGGTTCCGACCATAATATCGAATTCTCCGCCTTCCCAATCAAAATTTAACTGATCATCATAGAATTTTAAATTTTCAGGAGTTAATGTAAAATTGACGGTCTTACTTTCTCCTTTTTTTATGAAAACTTTTTGGAAACCTTTTAATTCCTTCACAGGTCTTACCACTTTTCCTACCAGATCTCTGATGTATAATTGCACTACTTCTTCCCCATCATAATTTCCAGTATTAGAAACTTTTACATTGATATTTAAATTTTGATTTCCTTTAAGATTTGTTGAACTCAAATTCATATCAGAATATTTAAATTGAGTATAACTTAAACCAAAACCAAATGGAAATTTAGGATCATTATCCAAATCGATGTAAGCCGAAACGTAATTTCTGTCTGTATTGTTTTTTGCAGGTCTTCCGGTGTTGTAATGATTATAATAAACAGGGATTTGTCCTTCAGTTCTTGGGAAGGTCATCGGCAATTTCCCACCAGGATTTATTGTTCCGAAAAGTACATCTGCAATTGAATTTCCTGCTTCGGTACCCAACCACCAATTGTACATAATTGTAGGAATATTGTCTGCCGCCCAGTCAAAAACCAAAGGTCTTCCGGCATTGATCATTAAGACAATCGGTTTTCCTGTTTTTGCAATTTCTTTTAATAAATCTTCCTGAACTCCCGTGAAATGGAGATTACTCCTGCTTTTCGCCTCACCGCTCATCGCATGACCTTCACCTAAAGTCATGATGACAACGTCTGCTTTTTTTGCCGTTTCTACAGCTTCTGCAAACATCGATTTGTCCTGATCATCAACGTTGGCACCTTTTGCATAGAGTAAAGTTGAATTTTTGTCTAACTGATTTTTGATTCCATCAAATTGGGTTACAATTCTTTGATTGTCATCTTTAAATGCAACCGACCAAAAACCGTGATTGGCTGTGGTTTCTTTCCCGAAAGGTCCAATTAAAGCAACAGTTTTAATCGATTTTGAAAGTGGAAGAATATTTTTTTGATTTTTTAATAAAACAATACTTTTTGAACCAAATTCTCTCCCGAATTTTCTGTTTTCCTGATTGTTTAATTGCTCTTTCTGTCTTTTTTCGTTGCTGAATCTGTAAGGATCATCAAATAATCCCATCTCAAATTTCTTAACTAAAATTCTTCTCGCTGCATCATCAATCAACTTCGGATCAACCTTTCCTTCTTTAACTAAATTAGGAAGTTCTGCCATGTAAGCACGGCTTTCCATGTCCATATCGCTTCCTGCATTGATTGCTTTTTCGGCAGCTTCTCTATTGTCTTTTGCGTACCCGTGAGGAACCATTTCGCCGATACTTCCCCAATCTGAAACCACAAAACCCTGATAGTTCCATTTGTCTTTTAATAAATCTCTTAAAATATATTTGTTTGCCGTTGCCGGAATTCCATTGATATCATTAAAAGAGTTCATAAATGTGGCAACTCCCGCTTCTGCAGCTGCTTTGAACGGTGGTAAATACGTTTCGTGCAATTGTCTTAAACTCATGTCAACAGAATTGTAATCTCTTCCGCCAACCGCTGCTCCATATGCTGCGAAATGCTTTGCACAAGCCATTATTGCATCAAGATTTCCCAAACCTTTTCCCTGAAAACCTTTAATTCTTGCCAAACCAATTTGAGTTCCGAGATAAGTATCTTCACCCGAACCTTCCATCACTCTACCCCATCTTGGATCTCTTGCGATGTCAACCATCGGTGCAAAAGTCCAGTGAATTCCGTAAGCAGAAGCTTCTGTCGCAGCAATTCGTTCTGATTTTTCGATTAATCCTAAATCCCAGCTCGCAGCCTGACCAAGATTTACAGGAAAGGTAGTTCGGTAACCATGAATCACGTCCTGACCGAATAACATTGGAATTTTTAATCTTGATTTTAAAGCTAATTCCTGAAATTTTCTCGTTTCTTCAGCACCCGAAACATTAAGCATTGATCCTACTTTACCTTTTTTAATTTCGTCTAAAACAGATGCCGAATTGGAATTTTGAGGTCCTGTTGCATATTCGAAGCCGCTATATTGTACGAGTTGTCCGACTTTTTCTTCCAAGGTCATTTTAGATAAAAGCTCAGAAACTTTCTGGTCAATTGTTTTTTGTCCAAAGGCATTAAGTCCAAATGCGGTAAATGCTAGTATGAAATAAAGTTTTTTCATTTTAATTTATTTTTTGCTGGAAGCTTTAAATTAATTTTAACACAAAGTCCACAAAGATTTTTTTGCAAATAATTCTGTTGATTTTTATGTTCGCAAAGGCGTTCTACTTAGCAAAGAACACAAAGTTTAATAAATTTAAAAATTGCTAATTGTTTTGCATATAATTTTAGAAAATGTAGGTGGCAACCGAACTTCCTGTAATATTTGCCGGAGCTGTTTTGTTTTTATATCTAATATTAAAATTTTCGTCTGTCTTATTATAATTCTGAACAATCAAAACCGTTTTTCCTTCAGGAGTTTTAAATGCAACTGTTGATAAGTTATCTGTCTGATTTGACGAAATTCTCTGAGAATTTGCAGGAACAAATTTTGAAGCATGAGCTATGATATAATATCCTACGTTTCTCGTAAAATTCTCTTTATCTGAAACCGTAATTGCACCTTTGCATTCTGTACAACCTCCCGGAGTATGGGGTTTAAATTCAGAATCATTGGCAAGATTCCATTCTAAAGCGATTTTGCTCCAATTTCTCATGGAACCGATGACAACGTTTTTTGTATGCCAGTTTAAATCTTCATTAAAAGTACCTTTTGCACCCGTCCATTGTTCTGTGAAGTATAAGTTTTTATTCGGATGAGCTTTATAAACGGTGCTTAAAGCTGAAATATCTCCTTCATATAGATGGAAAGCCGAGCCATCGATGTATTGATTGGCTTCAGCATCGTTTAAAATATTGATCGCATATTCTGGTTTGTTACAATTGTGATCGTAAACGACAATTTTGGTTTTAATTTTATTTGATTTAAAAATTGGTCCCAAACTTTGCTTAATAAAATCTTTCTGCTGATCTGAAACCATCAGCAAACTCGGATTATTTCCCGGATGTAACGGTTCGTTTTGAGGTGTGACTGCATCAATGGTAATTCCCTCTTTTTGCATTCCCTGAATGTATTTCACAAAATATTTTGCATAGATATCATAAAATTCAGGTTTCAAGCTTCCGCCAATTGACTTTCCATTATCTTTCATCCAAACCGGAGGTGACCAAGGTGCTGCAATGATTTTTATTTTAGGGTTGATGACTAAAATTTCTTTCAACATCGCAATTAAATCTTTATCTCTCGCCAAACTGAATTTAGATAAAGTAGGATCAGTTTGTCCCTGAGGTAAATCATCATAAGAGAAAACTTCACCATCCAAATCTGATGCGCCAATACTTAATCTCAAGTAACTTATAGAGATCGAATTTTTATCTTTTCCGAAAAGTTCGTTCAATAAAGCTTTTCTTTTGGATACTGAAAGTCGGTTAATTACTTCGACACTTCCGCCTGTTAATGTATATCCGAAACCATCAACATATTGAAACTTTTGACTATCATCAATTTCAATATTCTGAAAATTATTAGATGTATCTACAAAACTGATTGGAGTTTGCTGTTGTAATTTTACACTTTCATCACCTCTAGTAAGCCAAATTTGAACTTTATTATCTGCCGTTGAAACAGACTTGCACGAGGTTAAAGATAAAAGTACCACACCGCTGAATAGCAGTGCAGTACTCTTTAAAAAGAAACTATATGATTTTTGAAACTTCATTTTAGTAATTAGGATTTTGTACCAAAGCCGTGTTTGTAAGCTCGTTAAAAGGAATTGGTAAAATTTCATTTTTACCGGCGGTAAATCCTCTTGCACCTAATTTTGCAGGAGCATCCCCCCATCTTACCAAATCAAAGAATCTGTGACCTTCGCCAGCCAACTCTCTTCTTCTTTCGTCTTTTATAGCCTGCAAAGAAACCGGAACTGATGCTAATCCAACTCTAGCTCTTACTGCATCTAAAAGCGCCTGAGCTCTTGATCCTGATCCATTTAATGCCTCTGCTTCCATTAAATAGGTGTCTGCTAATCTAATTGCCATATAATTTTGACGGAAGTTTAGTTCTGGTGTACCAGGTAGAGTAGATTTATCTGCTTCTCTAGGCATAAATTTATTCAAGAAATATCCTGTATCTCTATATCCTCCTGAATACGTGATTTTGCCGTCCTGAACTAATTTTTTAGCATTAAAAACGGTAGCATCCAAACGAGGGTCACCTTGCATGAAATTAAATAAGTCTACTGTCATCGGATTGAAGCCCCATCCCGAAACCATTTCTGGAGCGTTATTGGCTGGAGCTCCTGCAGGCGGTACAACTTTACCATAAGAAATAATACCTATCATTTGATTAACCGAATTCCCTTCATCTTTTCCTGAACCCCAAAAACTCCAATCTGAATTTCCTTTGTTGGTGTGCATTACTTCCAAAATAGATTCTGTGGTAAATTTGTTGTCAATTACCCATAAATCTGCAAAATTGCCAACCAATTTGTAGCCATATTGGCTTGTTCCTCCAGGAGTTCCATTAACCATTTCGAATTGGGTTGCTGCTTCACTGTATTTTTTATTGTACAAATAAATTTTACCCAAAATAGCACGTGCAGTTCCCTGCGTTATTCTACCTTTTTCAGCACCTGTTGCGGTCATTGGTAAATCTGATACTGAAGCTAAGATATCCGTTTGTATTTGTGTATAGATATCTGCCACATTTGCCTGAGGAATATTGTAGTAATCATCATTTGATTTGATAGGAATCAGAATTAAGGGAACTCTACCAAACATTCTAACCAATTCAAAATAATAAAGTGATCTTAATGTTTTAGCTTCAGCAACAAATCTTTTTCTGGTCTGATCATTCATATTTGCATTTGGGATTCTGTCAATCAAGAGATTTGCTCTTGCAATCCCTTGATAATAATCTCTCCAATAACTTGCGGGCATGATAATCGGATTGATTGTAAAATTTGACATTCCCTGAATACCAGCTCCGTCTGTAGAACTACCACCTCCTGAGAAAAAATCATCGGAAGCTGCATTGAAAAATGTAACGTCATTTTCAAAACCGCCAGAATACTTTCTTAATAGATCATATACTGCCACTAATCCACTAAAGGATTGCTCCTCATTTCTAAAGTAATTTTCTGTATCAAATGTTCCTGTATTTTTTACATCTTCAAGATTAGAGTCATTACAAGAAACAGCACCGAAAGTTGCTCCTGCTAAAAGCAACACCGATAAACTTTTATATAAAAATCTTTTATTTTTCATTTTTTCTTTAATTAAAATTGAACATTAGCACCAAAGAGGAAGGTTCTTGACTGAGGATAGTACGCTCTGTCTATACCAAAAGTATCTCCACCTGCAATTTCAGGATCATAACCTGTGTACTTTGTAAAAGTAACGATGTTTTCACCAGTCACATAAAATCTCACTTTAGACGCACCTATTGTTTCAGAGATATTTTTTGGAAGTGTATAACCAATCTGTACTAATTTTAGACGTAGATAATCACCTTTTTGAAGATAGTAATCAGACATTCTTGTATAGTTTTGATTAGGATCATCTCTTGTTACTCTTGCAATAGTATTGGAAGTACCTGCACCAGTCCAACGATCTAAAATTGCAGTTTGGTAATTAGCATCCTGAATATCTAATCTTCTTAACCCTTGGAAAATTTTGTTTCCTGCCTGCCCTTGAGCAAAAATCATAAAATCAAAGTTTTTGTAGTTCATGTTTAACGTAAAACCGAAAGTATATTTTGGAACTGAATTACCTAAATTTACATAATCATCTTCAGTAATTTTACCATCACCATTTACATCTGTACGCTTGAAATCTCCAGGTTTTGCATTAGGCTGAATTAAACCTCCATTTGCATTTTTATAAGCATCAATTTCTGCTTGGGTTTGGAAAATTCCTGCATTTTGATATCCGAAAAATGAACCATAAGGTGCACCAACCTGTAATCTAGAAACGGCTCCCATAGATTGGAAAGAGGCAAAGTTTTCAAATACTTTATCATCTTCTAATCTTGTAACTTCATTTTTAAGATATCCGAAATTTCCATTCGCAGAGATTCCAAAATCATCCCAGTTTTTCTTGTAACCTAAGCTAACTTCCAAACCGTCATTCTGCATATCACCTATATTTCTCCACGGGTTATTCGTAACTCCTACATACCCTGGAATATTTACCTGTCTTAAAATATCCGTCGTTTTTTTACGGTAAACATCAACAGTTAAGTCAAAATTTCTAAGTAATTTTAAATCAACCGCAAAGTTAAGTTGAGAAGTTCGTTCCCATTTTAGGTCTGGGTTTTCTAAGGTACTTGGTGCATAACCTATGTTGATATTATTGTTTCCAAAAGAATAGTTACTTCCTGGAACCAAGAAACTCGCAAATTGGAAATCATTAATTGCATCATTTCCTAAAACTCCATACCCTCCTCTCAGTTTTACACTGTTAACGATGTTATTTTCTCTCCAGAAATTTTCATTAGATAAATTCCAACCTAATGACATTGCCGGAAAATTCCCCCAATGATTATTTCTACCAAATTTTGAAGAACCATCTCTACGCATTGTACCTGTGAACAAATACTTATTTCTGTAATCATAAACTACTCTGGCAAAATATGAAGTCTTATGGGTTTCTTTTCCATCCCATGCATTACCTGTTCTGTTTTCTGGAGCAATATCAAAGTTGAATGATGCGTCTTCCCAATTATTTACAGGAAGATTGGTGTAGGTGGTATTCTGACCTGAGGCTATGTTAAATTCATAATATCCCTGACCTAACAACACACTTAAATTATGGTCTCCAAATTTGTTTTGATAATTTATTGTGTTCTCTGTATTCCAATCAAATCTTTTTTGTGTTTCTCTGAAAAGACTGTTGAATGTGTCATTTTTAAAAGATGGACTTAAATAAAATTTTGGACTGAAGCCTTGATTTCCCCAATATGATAATTTTCCGTTGATACTAGATTTAAAAGTAAAATGATTTAAAAACTTGGCCTCTGCAAAAACGTTTGCAATAAAATCATCGGAATATCTGTTTCTACCCAGCTGTGTTTGTTGAAATGCTAATGGGTTAGACATTTCTTTATTTACATAATGTGAAATTCCGTAAGGATTACCTATGTCATCTCTCAATATAAATGGGTTGTTGTAGTCACTTGGAAAAGGTTGATTAGCAATTCCATTAGTTACTGTCAATGGAGTAATTGGATCTAAGTTGATTGCAGAACTTAGAGGACCTCCAAATTCACCATTTTCATTAATACCTTGTGCTTTTACATGAGTGTAAGCTAAAGTCTGCCCTATTGTTAACCAGTCAAGAACTTTATGAGTTGAATTGATTCTTGCATTTAATCTTTTGTAATTAGAAATATCACGCATTACAATACCTTGCTGCTCATATAAACCGAAAGATGTATAAAATGTAGATTTATCACTTCCACCACTGATGCTAAAATCGTGAGAAGAACGCTGAGCACTGTTAAAAATAACATCTTGCCAATCGGTACCTCTACCATATGATGAAGGATTTGAGAATAAAGGATCTCGTCCGTCATTCACATTAGCTTCATTCATGATTGTTGCGTACTGAGAAGCATCTAACAAGTCAAGCTTTTTTGCAGCACTTCCGACGCCGAAAAATCCATTGTAAGAAAGGTTCAATCTGCCTTTAGCACCTTTTTTAGTTGTAATAAGAATTACACCTCTTGCAGCAGAGACTCCATAAATTGCAGCAGACGCTCCGTCTTTAAGAATTTCCATTCCTTCGATATCAGCTTGGTTAAGCCACGCTATGTTATCTACCACAATACCATCTACAACCCAAAGCGGATCATTACTTCCGGCTCCAAAACTGGTAATACCACGTACTCTTACCGTTGCAGCTGAACCTGGCTGTCCAGAATTAGATATTACCGAAACCCCAGCAGCACGACCTTGCAGAACTTGCTCTGGTCTACCCGCAGGAATATCTTCAATATCTGAAGCTTTTAAACTTGATATTGCTCCTGTTACATTACTCTTTTTCTGAGTACCGTAACCAATCATAACTACTTCTTCAATTTTCTGCTCCTTTTGAACAGTATCTGCAGGTGTAGTTTGTGCATTGAAATTTGCCGTAAAATAAAGCGCGGCAATAATTCCTAAACTTCTTGATATTTGTACATTCATATACAGTTAGTTTTTTAATTCTCAAATTGAGACAATAAAAATATATATTTTTTTGGTTAATTAACATTTATTTAATAATTATTTTAATATTTCCACTATTTTTGGGGTTTCAAAGGCATAAATAGATGGTAATAATTAGTTAATATTGACTAAAAAACGTTAAAAATAATCCCGAAATGAGTGTTAAGCAACCCAATATTTCTCTTCCGCTAAAGCTTACCTTCCTTGTTTTTTCAATGGTTTTGAATTGTATGGGCATTGTGATACTGCAGCTTTCAGAGCAAAATATCACTTATGATAAATTGGGATTTTTAGAATCTTTTAAAGATATACCGATTGCCATTTTTTCACTTTTCGCAGTTAATTTTATCAGCAGATTCGGGACGAAAAAATCATTGATTTTTGCATTAATGTTAGTCGGCACTTGCTCATTATTTTTGCCATTTGTTGAAGTATTTTGGTTTTTCAAGCTGTGGTTTGCAATTATCGGAACTTGTTTTGCGATTGGGAAAATCTGTGTTTACGGAATTATCCGTAATAATATGACCGAGGAAAAATCTTTAGCAAAAACCATGAATAGTGTAGAAGCATCTTTTATGATTGGTATTTTTGTTGTGAATACAGGCTTTGGATGGTTAATTTCAAGTCAGTTTGGAGAATATTGGAAGTTTGGATTCATGTCTATTTCTCTCATTTCTTTTTTTACGGTTTTCCTTTTTGTAAGAACTAAAGTTGCTGAACCGGAAAGTAAAAACACCAAAGTTCTTCCCGATTTATCTGGATTCGGAAAATTGCCATTTATTCTTTTTTTTGCCGTTAGTTTTTTCATTATTTTTATTGAACAAAGCTTTAGTTCCTGGCTTCCAGCTTTTTATAAAGATCATTTGAAAGTCAATTCTTTTTTTGCATTGCAGGCATCCTCTTTCTTAGCACTTTTCTCCTTCACAGGCAGAGCAATCACATCAAAGATTATTCATAAATTTTCATTATCCAGATATTTCATGATGTGTTTATTCATGATCATATTTTTGCTGGTGGTCATCTCGGTAATTCAATTTAATTTTACAGAAAATCCCAAAGTTCTATTATTTCTATTTCCAGTCATCGGATTGTTTCTCTCACCTCTCTATCCGGTGATTAACTCAAAGATGATCGCTAAAATTGACAAAGATAAAATCAATACTTTTACTTCTTTAATTGTAATTGTGTCGTCAGTAAGCAGTTCTTTAAACTCAATGACAATTTCATTATTATTTAAAAATCAAATACTTACCTATTACTCTCTCTACATTTTGGGAGCAGTAATTATGGTTTCCGTATTAGCTTATTCTTATTTTAAAATTAGTATGAATAAAATTTAAAAAATAATTTTATTTTTACTGCATGAAAACTGACCATAACAGAAACATTGAAACCCTTAAGGAACTTGTCGAGAGCAAAGACTTTATACCCAATCTATCCGTAGACTGTACGATTTTTGGTTTTCATGACAATATTCTGAAAGTTCTTTTGCTTAAATACCATGATCTCGATTTGTGGTCGCTTCCCGGCGGTTTTGTATTTATAGATGAAGATCTGAGAGAAGCTGCGGATCGCGTTTTGTACGAAAGAACACATCTTAAAGGTCTATTTTTAGAACAGTTTCATACATTTGGCAGGCTAAATCGTACACAAAACAATGTGCACAGAACATTAATTCAAAATAAAGGTCTTGACGTCCCAAAAGATCACTGGATTCTGCAAAGATTTATCACTGTAGGATATTGCAGTCTGATTGATTTTTCTTTAGCAAATACCTTTCCTGACGCTTTCAACGAAACATGTGCATGGTTTGAAGTCAGCAAACTTCCGGCGATGGCTTTCGATCATGATAGAGTTATCGCTGAAGGCTTGGAATATTTACGTAAAAACATTGATACTCAGATCGCTGCAAGTAATCTTTTACCGGAGAAGTTTACTATGAAAGATTTACAGTCGCTTTATGAAACTATTTTAGGCGAAAAATTCAGACGAAACAACTTCCAGCGTAAAATACTAAGCATGAATTCATTAGAAAGAATGGAAAAACTTTTCGACGGTTCTGCTAATAAGGCTCCTTATCTCTACAAATTCATCAAAGATTAGTTTTTTTATTTTTCTTAAAAAATTTTCTCAGACCAAGTGAAAAGTATTATTTTTAGGAAAATTAAATTACATGTCATATTATCCTCTTACAAGCATTCCCGATTACTACGGAATTGATGCTTTACTTACCGAAGAACACAAGCTTATCCGCCAGTCTGTGAGAGATTGGGTTGAAAGTTTTGTAATGCCGAATATCGATCACGCTGCTCAAAATCACACCGATTTACCAAATCTGATGCAAGAATTGGGGAAAATCGGAGCTTTAGGCCCTTACATTCCTGAGGAATACGGCGGTTCTGGTCTTGATCAGATTTCTTACGGTTTGATTATGCAGGAATTGGAAAGAGGAGATTCTGCCGTACGTTCTGCAGCGTCTGTACAGAGCTCTTTGGTGATGTTCCCTATCAACGAGTTTGGTTCTGAGGAACAGAAGAGAAAATACTTACCCAAATTAGCTTCCGGTGAAATGATCGGTTCTTTCGGTCTGACTGAGCCAAATCACGGTTCAGATCCTAGTTCTATGGAATCTCAGTTTAAAGATATGGGTGATCATTATCTTTTGAATGGTGCTAAAATGTGGATCACCAACTCACCTCTTTGCGATATTGCAGTGATTTGGGCTAAAAACGAAGAAGGAAAAGTACAGGGATTAATCGTTGAAAGAGGAATGGAAGGCTTTACAACTCCTGAAACGCACAACAAATGGAGCTTGAGAGCTTCTAAAACGGGAGAATTGGTGTTCAATAATGTAAAAGTTCCTAAAGAAAATCTACTTCCTGGAGTTACCGGATTGAAAGGACCTTTATCTTGTTTAAATTCTGCACGATACGGAATTTCGTGGGGCGTAATTGGTGCTGCGATTGACTGTTATTGTACTGCTGTTCAATATTCTAAAGAAAGAAAACAATTCGGAAAACCAGTGGGTGCGTTCCAGTTGCAGCAGAAAAAATTAGCTGAATTTTTAACTGAAATTACTAAGGCTCAATTACTTTGCTTACAATTAGGAACATTGAAAAATGACCATAAAGCGACACCAGCTCAAATCTCCATGGCGAAAAGAAACAACGTAAAGATGGCGATAGACATTGCAAGAGAATCTCGTCAGATTCTTGGCGGCATGGGAATCATGGGTGAGTTCCCGATGATGAGACACGCTGCCAATCTAGAATCGGTGATTACTTATGAAGGAACGCATGATGTTCACTTATTGATTACAGGCTTAGATATTACAGGCTTTAATGCTTTTTAAATAAATGAAAGTCCGGTTTTTTTAACCGGACTTTTTTTTAATAGATATGCTAAACTTTTCTTAAAGTTGATATTGAGCACTTTCACACAAAAATATTTTATTAGATTTGAATTCACACCTAAAGGATATCAATCACCAATAATCTATTTTTTAAATATGAATAAAATTTACATTCTATCCCTCCTGCTTCTGCCGTTTTTAAGTATTTCTGCACAATCTTTCAAAATAGAATACGAAGCTCATTTTAAGTCAGACAACACTTATGAAGGTGCGGGAAGTGAAGAATTTAAAAAGCAGATAAAAGAAATTGGAAGCCAACCTCAAAAACATATTCTTAACTATTCTGAAGGGAATTCAGTATATCAGTCTTATCCACCACAAATGATTTACGATAATAATGGAAATAACAAATTAAATGTAACAGGAATGTATCGGAACAGTTACAAAATTAATCCGATTAAATTATTTAAATTTAAAGAAGAAGCAGGAGCCTATTCCTTAAAAAATGTACAAAATGTGGAATCATATCAGTATATGATACCGATTTTTAATAAGATCCAAAAACTCGAAGGCAGTGACATTATTTTAGATTATCAATGTAAAATTATTGAAGTTGAATTGATTAATAAGAAGAAAGCAAAGGTCTGGTATACAGAACAGATTCCTGCGAGAACAGGACCTCTGAATTATTTTGATTTCCCTGGAGTTGTCCTTAAAGTAGAGACTGAATTCATGTCTGTTCAGGCAAAAAACATAGAGAAAAACTTAGCAAATATTGACCTAGAGAAGATGGATAAGAATCTAAAGGTTTACGAAGCTGAGAAACTATAAAAAATGTTTATCTACTTTGGAATGTTTTGATATTTTCCAGAAAGCTGATATCCGGATTTAGGATTTCCATGATCAGGCTTTTCACAGACTGCATGGCATCATCGAGATTTCCCTGGGCAAACTCAAGAGAAGCCACTCCTTTTTTAGCATCGGCAAAGCTCCAGATTCCTGTTTCGATCGGGAAGCCCCAAAATTCAGGCAAACTCTGAATAACATATTGATAAATGCATAACTGTAAAGCCTGCTTTCTGTCATCTTTATGGAAATAATCATCAATATTTTCAGAGTCAATTTTTACCGTTAAATTCTTAATTTTTGCGGTTTTATAATCTATAATCCTTACAGTTCCGTTCAATCGGTCAATTCGGTCAATGAATCCAAAGAAGGAAACTTTGTCATTTTTAGCTTCATCTAAATAGAAATCTACGCTTTCAAATCTTCTTTCTATATCGATGATTTCTAAAGAATTTCCTTGTTTTATCAATTCCAGATCATGACTCAGAATATTCTCAATAACTTTTTTGGCAATCGCTTTATGAATGAAATTCATCCCTTTATTATAAAATTCAGGTTGATGTTTTAGCTTTTCAATAGCAATATTTATATATTCATCTATTTGTTTAATTGATTTCTCTAAATCATTTACTTTTAAAACTTTACCTTTTATAATCTCATAAATTTCTTGGAGTGTATAATGGACAAGATTTCCGTAATTCCTTATAGAAAGTTCTTCTTCAATTTCATCTGTTTCAGAAGTATTTAAAATTTTAGATAAATAAAAATCTATCGGATTATACAGATAGCTTGTAAGATGCGAGGCAGAAACTTTTTCTTTCCATTTTTCCAGCTGCTCCATTACAATATCTGTTTTCGTAATTTCAATAGGCTGGCTTGAAATAGGCTCAGAAGTATTTTCAACAATCAAATGTTCAATATTGTGATTGCTTTCCATCTCAATTTGTGTAATAAAACGGCTTTTTTCACCCGTATTTACACCAGAACTCAAGGCGTTAAACAATAAATGAACATTCTGAGCATCCTGAATCAAACGGTAGAAATGGTAAGCATAAATACCATCATTTTCAAGAAATGTATGCAAATTAAAATGCTTTCTGATATCAAACGGAATATAGGTGTTCTGCGAATTTCCTAATGGCAATTTTCCTTCATTTACAGAAAGTAAAATCACATTTTCAAAATTAAGCAAACGGGTTTCTAAAAGTCCCATCACCTGCAAACCTTTCAATGGCTCACCCTGAAAATCGATGCTTTCTGAATTGATATGCTGGTTAATCAAAATCTCCAAAGTATCCATTTTTATTTCAAAACCGTAGGGTGTAATCTGGTTTTTTATGACCTTAAATGCATTTTCGAAGTGAGAGACGTTTTCATACTGTATATCATCAAGTTCCATCCATTTAATACGCTGACAATATTCAATTAAAATATCTAAAAAAAAATATCCGGAATCAGCCTTTTGAAGCAAATTAAAATATGACAGATCACTCAACAATTCATTCAGAAGATTGGCAGAAATATAGACAATATTTCTCTCTTCAATTTTAGATTTAAAATCATTGATGACCTTTTCATCATCATCAGTTCTGGGAAGTTCTTCCAAAATCGGGAAAATATCACGGTAATAATAAGAAGATTTATTTTTTTCTAATTGTTTTTGAAGGTAAAAAAGTTGCTTAACGGCATTTGAAAATGAAAGGTTTTTCAATGGGAAACCCATCGTTATGTTCAGATTTTCAACATCATGCATAACATCCAGACTTGCAGGCAAAAGATTTTCATCAAGCAGAACTACAGCAGTATTGGTAAACGTTTTATTATCAATATCTTTAAATAAATCAGGAAGAACTTTTGTTTGGGTAACGTTCCCTGAAACTTCATAGATTTTAATGTTTTTTGGCTGATTAAAATCGTCTTCAATCCAGCTGAAAGTTCTGCTGTCATTGAATTCTTTCCATAGTTTATGATTTCGGAGAAACTTTCCGGCTTCTTGTCTTTCGTCATCAAAATAATAATGGTCTGCCTGAAAAAAACATTGCGCCTTGTCCCACTGCAGAAGATTTCTTACTAATTTTTCTTCAACCGGCGTGAACGCATTAAAACCACAAAAAACAAAATTCTTATCCGTATTTTTTGCAAAATCAATGATTTTCTCTATCGCAGATTCATGAATCATTCCGGGAGTTGCCCAGTTTTTTTCTTTTAATTTTTGCTTTAAAATAGGCAGAAAGACATTCATATTTCGCCAAAAATTCAAAAACTTTTTTCTTGGAACTTCTTCATCATCACCCAGATCCTGCGCCCATTCTTTGATACGCTCTTCATCAAACATATATCGCAAAACCGCAACGTCACTTTCAGAAAACTTCAGAATATCATCCCAATCTTTCTGTAAAGTTGGAAACCACTTCAAAAATTCAGCAAAATCATCTTTTGGAATAAGATTTAAGCTTTTGTAAACATCAAATGAAAAAAGCCACAATGCAATCCCCTGAATGGTTTGCAGATCGACGATATCAACAATCAGTTCTTCAATCGTAAAAAAGCTGGGAAGAAATCCCGAATAATTGTTTTCTTCTAAAATCTGCCTGATAAAAACGATAGGTCTTTTACCCGGCAAAACGATATTAAACTGAGACAAATCTGTATTTTGTGCCAGCAGCTCGTCTATGATTTTATTTAGAAATTTCAAGGTTTTTGGAAGTTTTTTAATTGTTCAAGCTCGTTGCTTATCAGCGTATCATATTCGGCCTGTTTTTCTTTGTTCATGCCATGTTCTGTAACGCCATCATACAAAGCCTGAAAATTTTTATAATCTTTGACAATCCTGTTGTACAGTGTCTGAAAATATTTGTCATAATCGCTTGTAGTCTTTATCTTTTCTGCGATTTCTTTTCGTATTTTTCTGGCAAAGATTTCAGCAATATCAAAATGTTTCTGCTCGTGATTGAGAACATAATCATTGATTCTTTTGTCGTCTTTCCAGGATTTATCTTCGTTAAAAATTGTTTCTATGGTTACTTTTGCTTCACCTTTCGGGTTTGATGATTTTATGACAGAATATGCCCAGCCACAATGGGTGTAAGCAACAATATCTTTCCCTCGCTGGTTATTAATCTTACTTTTGAAATTACTCCATACCAGCTTTTTATCTTCCTTCCACTCTATTCGTTGACTCCATAAAATACTTGAAATCAAAAGTAAAACTAACAACACTCCTTTCATTATTCTACAACAATTGTTTTGGTAATCCATGTATTATTACCATTCCAAAATCTAAAAGTATAAGTGCCAACCTGCTGCGGACTAAAATTTAATTGATTGGCAGATGTATGAGTTCCTTGGGTACAGATTCCGTCAGTCTTGAATTGATATGCAGTGACATCTCTACCAAAATTTCCGTTATGAATATAATCATAACCGTAAAAACCCTGACAACCAGATGTATAATTAGAATACGTTCTTATACTTTGAACCGAATAAACATCCATTGTATCATTTACGATAGACACACTGTCGATCTTTACTTTATCTACAGACTCAATCGTTTCGTAGTCATCATCATCCTTACAAGACATCAATGAAACTGAGGCAAAAGCCAAACATAAACCAATATTTAAAAACGATTTCATAGTATTATAATAATTTATAATTATTAAACGTAAATTATCAAAAATTATTCCTCTAAACTATTGAATTAAGAATTAAAATTACCTTTTGATAAATAAACCACTTTTTTGGTATCAAAAAATTCTTCTTCAAAATAATTTTTTAGGTTAAAAATTTCGCACTTCAGTCCTGCCAACTCTTCAGCTAAATCTCCACCTTTCAAATATAAAACCCCATTGTGTTTAGGGTTAATCTGTTCTTTTTCAAATTTACCTTTCAGCCATCTTAAAAATTCCGGCATCTGCGTCACAGCACGGCTTACCACAAAATGAAATTTCTCTTTCACTTTTTCAGCTCTGCCGTGAATTGAAGTCACATTCGTTAACCCAACACCTTCTGCTACAGCATTTACCACTGTAATTTTCTTTCCAATAGAATCAATTAGCGTAAACTTTGTTTCAGGAAACAAAATTGCCAAAGGAATTCCTGGGAAACCACCACCTGTTCCGATGTCTAAAACTTTAGTTCCGGGAGCAAATTCCATGATTTTGGCAACACCTAAAGAATGAAGAATATGCTTTTCATAAAGCGATTCCATATCTTTTCTGGAAATGACGTTTATTTTTTCATTCCACTCACCGTAAAGGCTTTCTAATTTTGAAAATTGCTCGATTTGTTTTTCGGAAAGTTCCGGGAAATACTTTTGGATTAACGCTATTGACATACAATTGAATATAAAAAGCAAAAATAAGTTTAAAAAATAAAAAAAACTTCTTTGAACAAAAGAAGTTTTGAATATTATGATTTTATGTTTTTTTAAAGTTTCCCGCTTACCAATTTATATCCATGATCAAGAAAATTAGCATGGAGAATAAATTTATGAGCTTTACCAAATAGTAAAACCATGTTTTTTTCCTTGTTTTCTGAAACTTTTTTTACAACAAAATCATCTCTATAACCTTGAGTCATACAATAGACGCATCCTTTTTTATTCTTCCTCATCTCATATTTTTCATTCAGAGCTGTTTTCAAATCATATTCATTGAGTTGTATTTCGCCATGTGCTTTCTCATAATTTTTAATTAAATCATCTAATGTAACATCAAAAACAACATCCTTTTGGGTATCAATGCCTAACAGAATATTATTTTGAATGATATAATCTTTTTTGTTATAAAAATCTGGTAAAGATTCTTTTGACTGGTTCATATTACCAACGTGAAACCCTAAAACCTTCCTTAATTTTTTCGAATTAAGTTCATAATCTGCACTATCACTATTCATTATAATACCTTCATACGCAATCATATAATTTTCTTTACGCAAAGAATCGACAACCTTTTTGATGGAATCAAAATACTCTTTTTTTCCAGTATGTACTGTCGGAAGATAAACGAGTGTTGAGCCGTTTTCGTTTTTATACGTCAGTATTTTTTTATTAATATTCTTATCGGCGATTAATCCAACCAGTAACGATTGGGAAAAGTCTACAGTAAAATAGAAAAGCAGCAGCAGCGTCAGTATTTTTCTCATCAGTGTATTTTAAAACAAAAAAATAAAATTTTAATATAATATGCAAATATTTTTTTGAAGATTGATGTTAATCTGCACAAATGACTTGAATAAGTATTTTTCATTCAAATTAACTTTTTATATATTTGTTAAAACGACAAAAAGAATACATGAATAAACTTTCAGACAGAGTAAATAGACTAGGATACTCTCAGACTTTCGTAATGTCAAACAAAGCCAGAGAAATGAAGGCTAATGGTATTGACGTCATTTCTTTAACATTAGGCGAACCGGATTTTGATGTTCCCGACAATATAAAACAGGCAGCTTTCGATGCCATCAACGAAAACTACAGCCACTACTCGCCTGTTCCAGGATTCTTGGAACTTCGTCAGGCAATTTCAGATAAATTAAAAAGAGACAATCAGTTAGATTATAAACCGATACAAATTTGTGTCTCCAACGGTGCAAAACAAGCAATCATCAATGTTTTAGCAGCAATTATCAATGATGGAGACGAAGTAATACTTCCGACTCCTTATTGGGTAAGCTACGATGAAATGGTAAAAATGATGGGAGGGAATTCTGTAATGCTTCCAACTTCTTATGTTACTGATTTTAAAATTACTGCAGAACAGCTGGATGAGGCGATTAATGAGAAGACAAAAGCCGTTCTTTTTAGTTCGCCTTGTAATCCTTCAGGCGGATATTATACATTTGACGAATTAAAATCTTTAGCAAAGGTTATCGCAAAATATCCTCATGTGACGGTAATTTCAGATGAGATTTACGAATATATCAATTACGAAACAAAAACCACTTCTATTGCTCAGTTTCCTGAAGTATACGAACAAACCGCAGTAATCAACGGAATGTCTAAAGCTTTCGCAATGACAGGCTGGAGAATCGGCTATTCTGCTTGTCCGCAATGGTTGGCAAAGGCCTGTGAAAAAGTTCAGGGACAAATGACGAGCGGTGCAAATACAGTGGCTCAAAGAGCTTCAATCGTTGCTTTAAAAACTGATCCTTCTGAATACAAATACATGATTGATGCTTTTGAACAAAGAAGAAATGTCATGTTTGATTTAATGAAAGAAATCCCTGGCTTCAAAGTTCTTTTACCAAAAGCAGCATTCTATTTCTTCCCGGATATTTCATATTATATCGGAAAAACATTGAACGGAACCGAAATAAAAGATGCAGATGATTTTGCAATGTATCTTCTAGAACACGCACATGTTGGTTGCGTCGGAGGGGTTTCTTTCGGCAGTCCGGAATGTATCAGATTTTCTTATGCAGCTTCTGAAGAAGAATTGCGAGAAGCAATGAGACGAATAAAAGAATTACTCGCAAACGTATAAAATGAAAGTTCTTCCATTAGGAAGAACTTTTTTAATTTAAAGAGAACCTCCTTCTACAGGTGTTTCCGGTACAATAATATAGCATTCTTCATTAATCGCGACACAAACATCAGCTTCAGGACAATAATACCTTCCCGGAGGACATTTTGAAGTAACTGCTGCTCCTTTAATGTTTTTCAATTCTTTTCTTGAAAGAGTTTTTAAATTTTTCATAATAATTCTTTTTTGGTTGGTGAAATTATAATTCAATATTTTCAAAGTTACTAATTTATTTTACTAATTTAAATTATTTTGCGCCCTACTATATTGAGTTATAAGCCAAAAACAATTATAGATTTTATTTATCAATATTCATTTTTTCGATAGATGAAAATATTATATATTTGCACTATTAAATTATAAATCAAAAATTAGAAAATTATGTCTTTAGTAGGTAAAAAATTTCCAAATGTAACGATTGACGCAATGTCAGAAATGGGTGATGATCTTAAAATCAACATCTTTCAAGAAACTACAACTAACCAACAGAAAGTTCTTTTGTTCTGGTATCCGAAAGATTTCACTTTTGTTTGCCCAACTGAGCTTCACGCTTTCCAGGAGGCTTTAGGTGAATTCGAAAAAAGAAACACGAAAGTAATCGGTGCTTCTTGCGATACAAACGAAGTGCACTTTGCTTGGTTGAACGTTTCAAAAGACAACGGTGGTATTGAAGGAGTTACTTATCCGCTTTTAGCTGATACTCACAGACAATTGGCAAATCTATTAGATATTGTTGATCAGGATCTTGAGTTTGACGAAGAAGGAAATGAGTTTTTCACAGGTTCAAACGTAACTTACAGAGCTACTTATCTTATTGACGAAACTGGAAAAGTATTCCACGAGTCTGTAAATGATATGCCTTTGGGAAGAAACGTAAAAGAATATTTAAGATTAATCGATGCTTACACTCACGTTCAGAAGCACGGTGAAGTTTGCCCGGCAAACTGGGAAGAAGGAAAAGATGCAATGAAAGCTGACAGAACTTCTACTGCTGAATATTTAGCAAAGAACTAAGATAATGTGTTAATTTGAAGATGAGATAATTTGAAAATTAGTCGCATGATTATTTAAAAATTATCTCATTTTCTATTTAATAACATTTTCAAATTAATAGATTTCCAAATTTTCAAATTGAAATTATGTATACAGAATTAACAGAAGATACGCTTCAGAATATTGTAAGTGACAACGAAAAAGTTGTGGTACAGTACGGAGCAACATGGTGCGGAAACTGCAGAATTATGAAGCCGAAATTCAAAAAATTAGCTTCAGAAAATGATGCCATTCCGTTTTTATATGTAGATGCAGAAAAACTTCCTGAAAGCAGAAAATTAGCTAAAGTTGATAATTTACCAACGTTTGCAATTTTCAAAAATGGCGAATTGGTGAACCAGGTTCAGTCTAATCAGGCGGAAAGTTTAATTAACTTATTTAACGAATTGTAATTATGAAGTTGCCAATTATCAGACAATTTTATCAAAACCAAACTCCTGAAAATCTTGAAAAAACTTTAGAAGTTTTGGAAAGTTTCAGCGAATTCAGAGGAACTAGCGAAGAAGATTTGAATGTTGCCGGAGAATTGATCACAAATATCTGCGGAGCTTTAGAAGTTCACGCCAACGTACAAAACGGAATGAGCGAGAAAGATGCTTTAAACTCATTTGCTCAAAAGGTTTTAGGATCTATTGATAAATAAATTTGAGACATTCGTGTCTACACTAAAAAAAACAAAAATCCCGATGAAGTAGCATCAGGATTTTTTTTGTTTAAGAGTTTTGAAAAATTCAAAACTCAAAACGTATAATTTATAATTTTAATTAGCTTCTTCTGCTCATCAAAATTCTCAAGATATACCAGAATAACAACATGATTGAAGCAAAAAGCTGTAAAGAAGCTCCAACGTATTGATTGGTCGTGTAAGAGTCTTTCAGTTTACTGGTTTGATACAAAATTGTAACCGAAGCCAAAATTACCATTCCTACTGAAAACCAAAGTCCAAGATCAAAACCGAAGATCATTCCGGCAACGATTAATCCGATCGCAATAAAACCTCCGATTGTGATGATATTTCTAAGGAAAGAAAAATCTCTTTTAGAAGTAAATGCTACTGCAGAAATCCCGGCAAACATTGCTATCGTAAGGGTTGCTGCTTGAAAAATCACTTGTCCGCCATCAGTATAAGCCATTGCAATGTACATCATCGGCAAAAAGATAACGGCCTGAAGCAATACATAGAATCCTAATCCTAAATATTGTGTTGATCTGCTTTGTGCCATTGCCCATTTTGACGCTAAATAAGAAGCCAACCAAAAGACTCCAAGGACTAAAAGCCAACTGTACTTCTGACCAATCATTAGGTAAATATATTCCGCAGGAACAGTTTGCAGTAAAACAGTTTCAACGCCTACAAAAGCCAAAATTGCCAATGCTACGTGTAGATAGGTCTTTTTGTAAAAACTTGCCTTTTCAACATCTGTTGAATGCGCAACTAAAACATCTGTCATCATATTATATTTTAATTTTTTAAAATTTATTTTATTTGTTTGTAAGGTTTTATACCCATAATTTTCCCATCTTCTTCAAAAACAGCCGTAATAATTTCTTTCGGATCAGGCTTTGTATGATCGTCCGCATATTTATATTGAATCATAGGAAAGTTTTCACCACTCATGAAAGACTTATACCCTGTTTTATAAATCACTATTTTTCTGGTAAAACTAATGTCTTTAGTAAGGTTTTCATAAACCTTATCAGTCACCATCGATTTTGTTTTTTCAGACATCAGGCTTTCCATTGCTTTTTTATCTGATGCTTTCAATGCAGTGATAAACTGCTCAAATTTCCCATTAAGCAGTTCTTTTTGAGTCTTATTAAGCTCTAATTTCTGCTCAGTCGTTCGATTGTCTTTTATTACTTCCGCTTTTTTCACCTTTTGAGCCAAGCTCATTTGGAAAGCTACAAAAGAAAGAATGATTGCTATTTTTTTCATTAAATATTTTTTCGTTGATAGGTAAATTTAGTAATAAAAAATTAAAAGACACTTTTAATCTCCTAGAGATAAAATTTTTAAATCTATTGAAAATTTCATCTATGAAAATCCGTGAGCGTTTTTATACCCCACAGACTACCTTTAGATTTGCCAAAGGATTTAGCATTAACTTAGATAATAATTATAATTCTGAAGAACCAGAGAAAATAAAGTGAACTAAACAGATTGCCAGAACAGAACTATTCTGTGTATCAGACTTTATTTTCTCTTTTGAATTACTGCCATTTAGAATGTTAAGCATTGAGGCTTATTAAAGGTTTTAGCATCATTCAAGGTTGGTTCATTCAGGCTTATTCCTAAATCCAAAATTATGAAAAATTATTTTGTCGGAATAGACATTTCTAAAGATACATTGGATGTCTGTGTAATGAGTGAGAATGACGAAAAAGAGATTTTCTTTAAGGTAGAAAACTCGGTTGAAGGAGTTGAAAAGATGATTTCAACTAACGTAAGAAAGGATTCCCAGTTACGGTATTGCTTTGAAAACACCGGTAACTACGGGCTTCTTCTTGCTAAAATATTAGAAAACCATAATCTGCCTTATTATCAGATTCCTGCCTTGGAAATAAAGTTGAGTCAGGGAATTCAGAGAGGGAAAAATGATAAAGTAGATTCGTGGAGAATAGCAAGGTATGCAAAAGTTCACTGTAATGAACTCAAAATCCATGCTCTTCCGGAGAAAGAAATTCTTATAATAAAAAACCTTCTGACCTACAGAAACCATTTGATAAAGATAAGAACGCAGTTTAAAAATGAGAAACAATCTTTTCATCAAATAAATAAAATTGCCGATGTTAGCTATCAAATAGATGAGATTGCAGAACACATCAAACGATTGGACAACAATATTGATTTGGTAGAAAAAAGAATACAGCAGGAAATTGATAAACAACAGCAAATAAGCACGAATTATAAGAAAATAACCAAAGTAAAAGGAGTAGGTATGCTGAACGCTGCTTATATGATTGTTTTGACTAATAATTTTACAGCGTTTCAGAATCCCAGAAAATTCAATTGCTATGCAGGTTTAGCTCCCTTTGAGCATTGCTCGGGAACGAGTATTAAAGGAAAGACCAAAACCAGCAAGCTTAGAAATAAGAGGATTAAAACGGTACTCTTTAATGGTGCAAATTCGGCAGTTATTTACGATGAGGAGCTAAAATCTTATTACAAGAGAAAAAAAGAAGAGGGAAAAGCCCATAATTCCATTATTAATGCTGTTTGCTGTAAACTTGTTTACAGAATGTTTGCCGTTGTAAAAAGAGAAGAACCTTTCGTAAATTTAGTGAGATATAATTTGCATATGTCTTAGAATACACAGATTTTCACGGATTTAATCCATAAAACAAACCTGCTAAATTAGCTGAATTTGCGAGAGGAATATTTTTAAAAAAGGTAATGTATTGAAAAATAATTTTAGTATTTTTTCTATAATGATCTGTGAAAATCCGTGAAATCTGTGGGAAAACATTAAATAACCTCCAAAAACTGCATCGTATCTACATTGTCCGCATACGTATCAAGTCCAGGGTTTTGGGCTTCACCGAAATATACCGTTTCCATTCCCAAATCATTTTTACCAACGACACATTGAATATCTTCTTCATTTTCATTAATGAAATTTTTCACATCATCCAAAGAAGAATATCTGCTGAAATGAATCACAGACAAAGGACTGAAAAGTTTCTCATCTTCTTTCAGCATTACGAAATTATTGTCCCAGAATTTATCTTGATTCAAAAGATAAACCGCACGATTGTAATCGTAATTGTTGGCATACTTATTATGATTAACGATTTCTTTAAAATCGATAAAACTTTCAAAAACTCTATCAATAACAAAATCTTCCGGAATAAAAAGTCTCGTCACATTTCTGCATCCTAATCCAAAATATTGGAAAATATCCTGAGCCAAAAGTTTTAATTCTTCTTCCGTTTCATCACCTTTTATAACTGCAATCGAAGTTCTGTTTTTTCTAATAATGCTTAAATGATTTTTAAAATAATATTCTAAATATCTTGCCGTATTATTGCTTCCTGTAGCGATAACGGCATCAAAATCTGTCAATCTCTCAACAAACTCATACTCAATTTCATTCTCAGAAAATTCTTTCCATTTTTTTAATAAAAAAGGAATCATCTGTTTGTCTTTTGAAGATAATTTAATCAAAGGAACATGATTGCTCAGAACCACTGAAATCACATCGTGCCATCCCACCAAAGGAATATTTCCGGCAAGGATTAATCCAACTTTTTTCGTGGTTTTTGATGGTGAATAATTGCTGAGCCAAGACTTCAAATTCTCATCTGTCAACAAATCCGACCATTGCTTTAAAGCATATTTTTGATTTTCTATGGTAAACCAAGGGTTTTCTATTTCAGACTTTTTCACTACCGATTCAAATTCAGAATCATTTTCGTTAAAATCTTCATTATTTTCTGCTAAATAGCTCTTTATATAATCACTTAATTTAATAAGTCCTAAAACTTGTTTTTCGATATTCATAATTACTGTAAAAGTGGGGAATATTTTGTAATTTTGTGCAAATTTAAAAAAAATTAGCGATGGCTATTAAAATAACTGATGAATGCATTAATTGCGGAGCCTGCGAACCAGAATGTCCCAACAATGCAATATATGAAGGAGCAGTTGACTGGAAAGCTTCCGAAGGTACCGAATTAAAAGGTACAGTAACATTACCATCGGGATTAACGGTAGATGCAGATGCACCACAAGAGCCCGTAAATGATGATGTTTATTTCATTGTTACTGATAAATGTACAGAATGTAAAGGCTTCCATGAAGAGCCACAGTGTGCAGCGGTTTGCCCTGTAGACTGCTGTGTTCCGGATGAAGATCATGTAGAATCTGAAGAAGCATTACTAAACAAAAAAGCATTTTTACACGGTGAATAAAAATACGCCGTCTCATTTTTCTTGAGACGGTTTTTTTATCTTTATATTTTTATAAATCAAATACGAAATAGCAGATTGAGAAATCCGCAAAATCTCAAAAAACAAAAAGTAAAATTATGAGCAAAAAGCACAATTTCAGCGCAGGACCATGTATCTTACCTCAGGAAGTATTCGAAAAATCAGCAGCAGCAGTTTTAGATTTTAACGGAATCGGTTTATCTCTTCTTGAAATTTCGCACAGAAGCAAAGATTTTGTTGCGGTAATGGATGAAGCTCGTGCAATTGTAAAAAGATTGATGAATTTGGGTGATGATTATGAAGTTTTGTATTTGGGAGGTGGCGCAAGTCTGCAGTTTGCGATGGTTCCTTATAATTTGATGAAAGTGGGCGGAAAAGCTGCTTATCTAGATACAGGAACTTGGGCTGCTGGAGCAATTAAAGAAGCCAAAAAAGTAGGAACAGTAGATGTTGTAGGTTCTTCAAAAGAAGAAAACTATTCATTTATTCCTAAAGATTATACAATAGGTTCAGAATATGATTATTTTCACTGTACTTCAAACAATACAATCTACGGAACTCAAATGAAGTCATTCCCAGAGGTCGATACTTTGATGGTTTGTGACATGAGTTCTGATATTTTCTCAAGACAATTAGATTTTTCTAAATTTGATTTAATCTACGCCGGAGCTCAGAAAAACATGGGACCTGCAGGAGTTACTTTAGTGGTAATAAAAAAAGAAATTCTTGGCAAAACAGGAAGAGAAAACATGTTCTCAATCTTAGATTATTCTCAGCATATTTCAAAAGAATCAATGTACAATACTCCACCGGTTTTCCCTGTGTATGCATCTTTATTGACATTACAGCATTTAGAAAACAACGGAGGAATTGCTGCTGCTGAAGCAAGAAACGAAGCCAAAGCAAAACTTTTATACAGCGAAATCGACAGCAATCCATTATTTGAGACTTTCTGCGTTGAAGAAGACCGTTCTTTGATGAATGTTTCATTTAAATTAATTGACGACAGCAAAAAAGAAGAATTTGATGCTGCATGGAAAGCCGCAGGAATCAGCGGACTGAACGGTCACAGAAGTTTAGGGGGATACAGAGCAAGTCTCTATAATGCCTTACCTATTGAAAGCGTGCAGGTTTTGGTTGATGTGATGAAGTCAATAAAATAACTTAAATTAGGCAACTCAAAAATTGAAAGATGACAAGATTAAATTGATTAAGCAAAATCATTGAATTTTTTAATAATTAATCTTAAAATCCTTAAATTGAAAAAAATATGAAAATCTTAGCTAACGACGGAATTTCCAAAGCAGGGGAACTTGCTTTAAAAGCAGCAGGAATCGAAGTGCTCGACAACAGAGTTGCGCAGGATCACGTTATTAATTTCATTAACGAAAATAACGTAGACGTTCTTTTGGTGAGAAGTGCTACCAAAGTAAGACAAGATTTGATTGATGCTTGTCCGGGTCTGAAAATTGTCGGAAGAGGCGGTATCGGAATGGACAATATTGATGTAGAATATGCCATTGAAAAAGGTTTGTACGTAATCAACACTCCAAACGCATCATCAAGATCGGTTGCTGAGTTGGTTTTTGCGCATTTCTTTTCATTAGCAAGATTTCTTCACGAATCCAACAGGTTGATGCCATTGGAAGGCGATACTCATTTCAATGCTTTGAAAAAATCTTTCAACAATGCGTATGAGCTTTCAGGTAAAACCTTGGGAGTGATAGGATTTGGAAGTATTGGTCAGGAAGTGGTGAAGATGGGAATTTCTTTAGGAATGAAAGTAAAAGTTCTGACTAGAAAACCAAAAACAAAAACCATCAGTTTGAGTTTTTTTGACGGACAAACTGTTGATTTTGAAGTTACATCAACCAACGATTCTGATGCTTTCTACAAAGACACAGATTTTATCAGCATCAACACGCCAAAAACGAATGAATATGTTGTAGACACCCCCGAATTTGAAAAAATGGAAGATGGTGTGTTTATTGTAAACACTGCAAGAGGCGGTGTCATTAATGAAGTAAGCTTGGTAAGTTATATTGAATCAGGAAAAGTTGCCGGAGCAGCCTTAGATGTTTTCGAAACTGAGCCGACTCCAGAATTGATTTTATTAATGAATCCTAACCTGTCTCTCACCCCCCATCTTGGCGGAAACACCATCGATGCTCAGGAAAAAATAGGTGTAGAGCTTGCAGAACAGATTATTGAGATTAAAAAGAAACTATAAATTATATATGCCAGTTTTTAAACCTTTCCGTGGAATAAGACCTCATAAAGATCATGAGTCTACATTTCCTACTCATCCTTTAGATAATTTCACGCAGGCTGAAATCGCTGAAAAAGCGCAAAAAGAAAAGACTTACATCAATATGATCAAACCCTATGTTGTAAGTAAATCTAAAGATGTCGACCGGAATTTAAGGAAGATTCGCACGACCTTTGAGGAACTCATGGAGGATAAAACGTTGGTTCAAGACAGTTCTTCATATTATTTGTATGAGCAGATCTACCCAAACAAACAGGTTTTTAGAGGACTTTTAGGGTTAACTAATATAGAAGATTTTTGGGCTGGTAAAATCAAAAGACACGAAAGTACCATTCCTCAGAGGAAAGAGAAATTGGCTCATTATTTAGATAAAGTAAACCTTCAGGCAGAACCTGTATTATTAACGTATCCATCCAATTCAAAAATTGAATTGCTGATGAATCATGAGGAGAAAAATGTTCCGATTTTTAATCATGTGGATACAGTTGGGATCAGACACAAAATCTGGAGAATAGATAACCGTCTGAAACTACAGCAGTTCAAGGAAGTGATCGATCAGATTGATTCTTTCTACATTGCCGACGGTCACCACAGAATTGGTTCTACTGCGCTTCACGCAAAGCGTCTTAAGGATAAAAATAAAAAGCACAATGGTACAGAAGCTTATAACTTTGTTTACAGCTTCATTGTTTCCAACCAATCAATCAAGATTCACGACTATAACAGAATTGTGAAAAGCATCGGAGATTTGACGACAGAAGAATTTCTGAAAAGTCTTGAGAAATATTTCTTAATTCATGAAAAAGAACAAGCTCCATACTATCCGTCGCAGAAATTTCACATTTCTATGTACATCGATGGGAAGTTCTACTCTCTTCACGTAAAGCATGACCTTCGTTCTCAGGAGATGTCTTTGGATAATTTAGATCATCATCTTTTAGATAAATATATTATAAAAGACATTTTGAAGATTGAAGATTCAGATAGTTCAGACCAGATTTCTTACATCAAAGGAAGTTCAAACATCGAAGGAATCAAGCTTTTAAAAGAAAAAGTTGATAGTGGAGAAGGAAAAGTAGGTTTCGGAATTTATCCTGTGAGCTTTAATGATATGATTAAAATATCTGATTTAAAACTCCGTATGCCTCCGAAATGTACGTTCATTGAACCAAAATTGGTAACTGCATTGTTGATGTACGACATGAAGTAATTGGCTGCTGGCGATTGGCTTTTGGCTTATTGCTTACCATTCGAAGCGAAAAATTGAAATATAATATTTCCTCAAAATTATTAATAGTTTTGAGGATTTTTTTTATCATGAAATTTTTATTTAAATTAAAATCTTCGTGGTCTTTGCCAAGTAGAACGCCTTAGCGAACTTAAAAACAGTTAGTAGTCAAAAAATCTTCGAACTTTGCGTTAAAATATACAACCAAGATCAAAATTTAAAATACTTACTTAATTTTTCTTTATTTTTATGCACCGAAAAGAAAAGGTCAGTACAATGAAAAAAATTCTGCTCATCATATTTCCACTCTTTTTGAGTGGATTTTTATTTTCTCAAAAGAAGCCAGTCAAAAAGCCGAAGCCGATTCCGAAATTTAATTATATCGATGAGTTTAAGAAAATTTCAGATGAAATCATGACCAACGGAACTGCGTACGATAATCTTGGCGAATTGACAAAAGGTGTCGGACCTCGTTTCAGCGCAACTCCTGGTTATGCAAAAGCGACCGAATGGGCAGAAAAAAACCTCAAGGAAGCTGGTGCAGAAAACATCTGGAAACAGGAAGTTAGGGTTCCCATCTGGATTAGAGGCAGAGAATCTCTACAGATTAAAGCCGGAAATGGTGAGTGGAAAAACATCCGTATGGTTTCTTTCGGAAATTCTGAAGGTACGGGTGGGAAAGATATGATTTACGATATTCTTTTGGTAAATGATGTTCAGGAGTTGGTTAATCTTACGAGTGCGCAGGTAAAAGATAAAATTATTTTTGTAAACTATCCTATCGACCAAAAATTGATCAGCACGGTAGATTCTTATCTAATTGCTGCTAAATCTAAATTGCTTTCCGCTTCTGTGATTGGTAAAAAAGGAGCAAGAGGTTTGATTATAAGATCACTTACAACTGCTTCAGACGATATTCCTCATGCAAAACAAATCTATTACGAACCAGACGATAAAGTAAAAATTCCGGCTTTAACAATTGGAGTAAAATCTGCAGACGAGTTAGAAAAACTTTTAAAAAAGCAAAACGTAAAAGCAAAACTGAACATGACTGCCGAATCAAAAGGCGAAACCATCAACCATAATATCATTGGAGAAATTCCCGGAAAAAAAGATGCCAAAGTTATTGTTTTAGGTGCTCAACTCGATTCATGGGATTTTGCAGAAGGCGCTCACGATGACGGTTCGGGAGTTGTTCAATGTCTGGAAGTTTTAAGAGCATTTAAAGCTTTAGGTTACGATAATAATCACACCATACGAGTTGTTTTGTATGCGAACAGTGAAAATGGCGGACAAGGAAGAGAAACATACGCAGCGCAGGTTAAAAAGAAAGAAGAAAAACATATCATTGCTTTGGGTTCAGATTCCGGAGGATATTCTCCGAGAGGTTTTTCTCTTGATATGTCACCACAAAGACGCCGTTTGATTTTCCCTTGGAAAGAGTATTTTCTTCCTTACGGAGTTTACGATTTCGACCAAACCTATGCCATTCAGGATATTGCACCATTGAAAAAACTGGATATTCCATTAATGGAACTGGTAGTCGACACCCAAAGATATTTTGATTATCATCATTCGGAAAAAGATACTTTCGACAAAGTCAACAAAAGAGAGTTGCTTTTGGGTGCAGTTGTTATGACGCAGATGGTTTTTATGATTGATAAGAATTGGTAAATTAATTAAAATCAAACCAAATTTTGGCTATATATAAATCTTTTGAAGAAGTAAATAATTATCAAGCTTGTTAATCTCTTTCTATTATATTTTAACATCAAAACAAAATGGAAATCACGCAATTAAATTTAAATTCAGATAAGATAAATAATCAGAAACTTACAAGTATCTATGCTCAATTTGAAGAACTTTTAGAGAAAATTAAGCAAAAGAAAATTTCTGAGCAGACAATAAACTTTATCAACAGAGAAATTGATCAGGCAAATTCAACAGCTCTGAGAGATACAGCTTTGTTTAAATTGTTGAAGGACAAACAAAATATCATTATCAAACATCTGGAAAAAGAATATAAAATTGTTCCCAAAAACTATTATAGAAATCTATGGTTAGCCATTGGCATGACTGCTTTCGGCCTGCCTATCGGAACTTTGTTTGGCATAATTTCAGGAAATATGGGTCTTCTCGCCATCGGTTTACCTATCGGTTTGGGCATTGGAGTTGCAGCTGGAACATCAATGGATAAAAAAGCACTGCAAGAAGGCAGACAGCTTGATATTGAAATAAAATATTAAGTAAATCTATTTCAATTTTATGAAAAAAATTCTAGCAACAGCTATACTACTTCTAAGCCTAAACTTGTTCTCCCAAACCCAGGAAGACTCCATCCAGTTCAGCAGAATTTCAACGGAAATTTTAAATAAGGGGAAAGCGTACAATGAACTCAGAGATTTAACGAAAAACATCGGTCACCGTTTAAGCGGCTCCGAAGCGTATGAAAAATCGGTTCAGTGGGCAGCGCAGAAACTTCGTGATGCCGGAGCAGATAAGGTGTGGCTTCAGGAGGTAATGATCCCGGTTTGGGAAAGAGGTAAAGAATCTTTACAGATTAAAACCGGCAATGGTAAATGGACGAAGCTCAAAATGCTGTCGCTTGGAAATTCTGAAGGTACCAAAGGAAAAGACGTTTTAGGTGAAATCATTATGGTAAAATCTTTTGCTGAATACGAAAAGCTTCCTGCTGAAAAAGTAAAGGATAAGATTATCTTCTTCAACTACCCTTTCAATCAGTCGTATATTGAAACGTTTAAAGGCTACGGCGATGCATCTGCATACCGTTCAACTGCCGCAATGTTGACCGCACAAAAAGGTGGAAAGTTTGCCATCGTGAGATCGTTGTCTTCTGCTTTTGATGACGTTCCCCACACCGGAGCGATGAGATATAAGGACGATTTGGCGAAGATTCCGGCTGTAGCGATTGGAACTACAACAGCTGATGAACTTGAAAGTCTTTTAAAATCACAAAAGATTACCGCAAAACTCAATTCAAACTGTGGGATGAAAGACGAGAAACTCTCCCACTCTGTTATTGGTGAGATCACAGGGCACAAAGATAAAAGTGTGATTGTGGTTGGCGGACATTTAGATTCCTGGGATGTGGGCGAAGGTGCTCATGACGACGGAGCAGGAATTGTTCAAAGTATTGAAGTTTTAAGAACATTTAAAAATTTAGGTATTAAAAATAATCATACCATAAGAGTTGTCTGCTTTGCCAATGAAGAAAACGGAGTAAAAGGCGGACAGCAGTATGGAAAAAGCGTTAAGGAGAAAGGTGAAAAACATCTTTTTGCCTTAGAATCTGATGCGGGCGGATTTTCTCCCCGCGGTGTTGCTTTGGAAATGGATGATGCTAAAAGAAACCAGATTAAAAGCTGGTCGCCTCTTTTTCTGCCTTATGGCGCTTACGACTTTGAAGGCAGATATTCCGGGACAGATATTTATCCGCTGAAAGATATGGGAGTTCCAACAGCCGAACTAGCTCCCGATTCCCAAAGATATTTTGACATTCATCACACCGAAGAAGATACTTTTGAAAAGGTTAACCGAAGAGAATTATTGCTTGGAGCGACGGTCATGACACAGATGATCTATATGATTGATAAGAATTGGTAGATGTAATTGTAGTCATATGAAAACTTTGTATTTTTTAATAATTATTCTTTCAGTTCAATATTTTAATGCTCAAGAGAAAATTTTTGGTGAGTATAAAAACGAGTTTGGTGAAAAATTAATTTTAAATTCAGATCATACATTAGAATATTATTGGAATTTCGATCTTGCATCAAGCTGGAATATTGGTACATGGAAAATTGAAGGTGGTAAGTATATTTATTTAAAGTTAAATGAAATAAAAGATACTTTAAAATCAGAAAACAAAGTTGAAATGGTTTTATCTTCAGATAAAATATCAAATGAGATAACCAATAATGAATATGCATTAAATGTAATTTCTGGTGGTATTCAGAGTCGGAATTTACCTCCAAAAAAACTCTTATTTAAAGACAATAAACTATTTACTTTTTCTAAAACAGGAAAAATTCAAAATAAAAAAATTAAATCACTAATGAGCCCAATTGTTAATTCAAAACCTTGGTTTGAAAAATAATTAGTGTAGAATCATAAAGATTCTCGATACGGTTTTCTTCTAAAACCTACTCGAATTGACAGGGTGTAAACATTTTTCTCAATTCAAATAGTCCTTCTTATCAAGAGTAAAATCCAGAATCTTACCATCTCTTTTTACTTTTACTTTAATCGAGTTAGTATTCTTTTCAACTCTATTTAAAAGATATTCACACGAAGATATTTCATTTAAATTTTCAAAACTTGTTTCATTGATGCTTAAAATTTCATCATCAATTTGAATGGGAAAATCTTTTTGCCGGAAAACCAAAACTACTTTTGCTTTAAGGTTAACAAAACGATATGCAAAACCAAAAGATTGCATTTTTGAAGGAGTATCTATAATGCGGTGCAGATAAATTTTATTATTTTCCCAATCGATGATAAATTTAAATTTCTTTAAAAATTCGTTTCCAAGAAGGCTTGAATTTCCTGTCGTTACAATTTCATTTTGAAATTTATGTTGAGCTAATTCCAGTTCTTTTGGTCTAAAATGATACGAAGAAACCGGTTTACCTGTACCAAAAGCTCCTACAGAATTTACCCCAAAAAACTCTATAGACTTTACAGTTGCATTTTTAGAATTGTATTCACTATCCGAAATCTTTATACTACCAGTAAATCCTGTATCAAAAGTGAGATTGATTTTTTTGTCTAAAATTTTAGATTCTATAATAGGTGTTTTCTGAGACAGCGAGAAAAATTTAAAAACCGTTTCATAATCTTCAATCCGGAAATTTTTCAAATCTGTCGTTGCTTCCAATGTATTTTCAGAATAATTGATTCTCCAAAACAGTTTTGCCATTTGACTTGCACCAATGACACCGTCAATTTTCAGACATCCAAACTCGTGACCTTGAAGATCCATCACCATTGCACCAATATTTTTAAAAACAACCTGATCAATTGTCATTTCGGGCAACTCAGTAAAAATCTGTTCCTGCTTATTTTTCTGTGAATCTCCTACTTTGCTTTTATGCTTTTTCTTAAGATTCATTTCGTTATAAACAGCATAAGAAATTACCGTAGGCGCACCGGTATCAAATAGAAACTGATAAGATTTTCCGTTAATGATTACACTGACTAATGGTAATTCATTCTCAAATTTCAGATTAATTTTTTCTACGGGGCTTTTGAGAACAGCCTCGCCCTTTTCAAAAAACTTTTTCCCCTGTGCAGAAAATGTGGTGATATAGAATATAAAAATGAGAAGTAAACTTTTCTTCATGCTGATAATTTGTACTAAAATAGGGATTTTTTCTAATACTTACTGCCAAACCCCTTTCTAAGAATACTTCGGTGAGTTCCGGACTACCGTTTAGATTTACGATTAACTTGAATCTGCTTTAAAATTTTTAAAAATAAATACTCCACCAATTAAAAATTTTAATATTTTTGAATAACACAAAAAAACAAAATACGATGAAAAAATGCAACATTTCCTTCCCTGAATTTGGGTTTGCCTTAAATGGTAGCCATCTGAGCATAACCGAAATCAGAACACACCAATTCAACATCCAATTTCTTTCCCCGAAAATCGATTCACTTTAAACGGCCGTCAGATGCTTCCCCCGAAAATTGGGTTGCATCAATCGACCATTATTATATCCACACAATTTAAAATAACAATTTAAAACACAAAATTATGAGCACAGCAAAATTGATCCCAATAGATCAGGCAGCACTGCACAACGCAGAATTTGGTCAGTTAATCGTAAGATTCTTTGAAGATTTCAACGGTTCATCTCTGGATGTCAAAGCTGATTTAGATTTTAAAAAGTTGTATGATGCTTTACAATTGCAGATTCCGACGTATAATGCTGCGCTGGATCAGGTGAGAGCAAGTGAAGAATCGAAACAGATTGCAGAATTTGACCGTATGAGGGATCTCGACGTGAAGGCTTTGCGCAATTCTTTAAGACCATATCGAAATTCAAGAATTCAGTCTGAAATTGATGCTCATGCAGTCTTAAATCTGCTTGTATCCGAGTACAAAGACGTAGAAAATGAGTCTTACGAATCTGAAACCAATAAGCTCAATTCATTGGTGGCAAGATTGCAGTCTTCCGACTACACTTCTCATGTAGCAACGATGGGAATTGTGAAATTCATCAATCAGCTCGCAGATTCTAACATGGCTTTCAACGACCTGTTTGCTCAACGGTCTTATAAAACATCGCAAAAAATAGTTTTGGATGTCAAAATTTTAAGAAAATCTCTCGCAGCCGATTACAGAAAAATGACCGGCTACATCGCAGCTCTCGCGTCAGTAAAAGACGATGCATATTACAAAGACATTCTTGCAATCATCAATAACGGAAGAAGTTATTTCTCGAATGTGGTGTTGGCAAGACGAACCGGAAATAAGAGTAATGTGGAGAAGCTTTAAATGAGAACCGCCCGGTGAAGGGCGGTTTTTTACTGACTTTGCGTAAATTTAAAAAAAGATAATAATGAAAATCGAATTATATTTAGATATTATTAATAAATTGAATCCTCTTGAGGAATCAGAGTTCGCCTACAATGTCAACACATGGAGTAAATTGAATTTAGCATTAAAAAGTAATCTAACTGCTTTTGAAAATCAATCTATTAAGAGGAGGATGATAATTGATAGTTTTAAAGATTATTACGATGGTAAAATTCATTTCTCAATTCCTTTTGGACTTACAATGATTTGGGGATTTGCAGATACTGGTTACGGTACATATAGGACTAACAGCTTCTACGATTCTCCGGAAAAACATTCACTTATTGAAAATTCATTTAAATTTGTTTTAAACAATAATATTGAGAATGCATACAAAGAGTTGCAGAAAATTAAGGGGCTAAATATTAGTTACATTTCAAAACTTCTGTATTTTTCAAGCAAGGCATGTAGTTACGACAATTATTGTTTAATCTACGATATACGAGTTGCAAAATCATTGGTAAAATTAACTTGCCCAGCAGAGATTTATGAGATTTTAGACATTAAGCCATCTAACAAATATATACATTATAACAAGTACAATTCATTAATTCATAAAATTTCAAACGAAAATATGGTTTCTCCAGAAGCTTTAGAAATGTTTCTATTTAAGCAAGAATTTTAAACAATGCTAGCCATCTTAACAAAAAAAAGCGACTCTCACGAATCGCTTTTTCAGTTTATATCTTATCCAAAATCTTCTTTGGAAGAATCTTCTTCAGCTGAGATTTATATTCTTTCTCGGCTAATATAAGCTTCCATGATTTTCTATCTTTCGAAATAACAACCGCTTTCATGGGTGCATTGATGATATAAGAACCTTCTTTGGCATTATACTTCACACTACCCTTGCCATATTTTGCAATCAACATTTCTCCGATCTTATTTTTCATCTCATCACTCATGGAGCTAACGTCACCTTTAAGTTTTAAATAATAACTGGTCAAAGAAAAATATTCGCCATCGATGAGTTCGGGTTTTCCTACGGAGGCAAATTTCATATCCTGCACATCAATCTTTACAAATGGATTATTGTACGTCATATTCAGAAGCTGGGTAACCTGATCTTTAGGAACGACTGTGAAAAATTTAGGATAGATACAGCCGACGGTCTGGTCTAATTTCTTGTATTTAATCGTGTTGGCGAAATAAACTACAGACTTTCTGATTGCCTGATCATCGGTAATCACCTTTGTCTGAGCAAAAGAAATGTAAGAAAATATAATGAATGCTAATGTAAGAAATCTTGTCTTGTACATCATGATTTTTAAAGATTGATTGATAAATTTTACCCTGTAATAAGGCTTTCAAATATATGTAATTTTAAAACTTTAATTCTCATAATTCTTATGCTCTAAATCTATTTTTATACCATCCTCTATCCGATTTATATCTGTAATTTTGCAGGCAGTTATTTTTAAGAATGAAAACATTATTACGTTATTTAAAACCTCACAAGTGGTTGATGATTTTGTCATTGGTTTTGGCGACCATCAATCAGGTTTTTTCTTTATTTAGTCCGGCAATTACGGGAAACATTCTCGATCAGTTGGTGACGCATCCCAATCATTTTGATAAAGAAAAGGTTGTATCCAGAAGCTTAGATGAATATTTATACGGAACCGATATTTACCACGGAGCATTTTACTTTTTAGGATTACTGATAGGAACTGCAATGATCAGCAGAATTGCTAAAGCTTTTCAGGATTATGTGGTGAATGTGATTACCCAAAAGTTTGGAGCTAATATTTTCACTGACGGATTGCAGCATTCGATGGCATTGCCTTATCAGGAATTTGAAGACCAGCGAAGTGGTGAAACGCTTTCAATTCTGACGAAAGTAAGAGAAGATTCTGTGAAGTTCATTACCAATTTCATTAATATCTTTTTTGGAATTTTGGTGAGTATTATTTTCGTTTCTGTGTATGCCATTCGTCTCCACTGGTCAATTATGCCGGTGTATGTGGTGGGAATTTTCCTGATTGCTTTTATTACGAATTTGCTGAGTAAAAGGATTAAAAACATTCAGAAAACAATCGTTACTGAAACTACAGGTTTGGCAGGAAGCACAACAGAAAGTCTTCGTAATATAGAGATTGTTAAAAGTTTAGGTTTAACGAAACAGGAAGTAAAACGTCTGAATAACAACACCTACAAAATCTTAGGGCTTGAACTTAAAAAGGTGAAAAGCATCCGTTCTTTAAGTTTTATTCAGGGGACGATGGTGAATTTTCTACAGCAGTTGATTACCCTTACTTTATTGTATTTAATATTTAAAAATATTGTTACTCCGGGGCAATATTTATCATTGATGTTCTACGGGTTTTTTATTTTTGGACCAATGCAGGAAATCGGAAATATCATTATCTCCTATCGTGAAGCTGAAGCATCGCTGCATAACTTCGATAATTTAATGAAAAAGCAGGTGGAGGAAAAACCACATACTCCTAAACAGATTGGTGCGGTTCAGAAATTAGAGTTTAATCATGTAGCTTTTCAGCATCAAAGTGCTTCTTATAAAGCTTTGAATGATATTTCATTTGAAGTAAAAAATGGAGAAACCATCGCATTTGTCGGCCCAAGTGGTTCAGGAAAAAGTACCTTGGTAAAATTATTAGTCGGATTATACAGACCCAAAGAAGGATCAATTTTTTATAATGGAATTAATGGGAAAGAATTTGATTTTGATGAATTGAGAAATCAGATTGGTTTTGTAACGCAGGACACACAGCTTTTTGCGGGAACAATCAAAGAAAATTTATTGTTCGTAAACCCCAATGCTACCGATGGAGATCTAGATTTAGCTTTAAATAAATCAAGTGCTAAAACATTAATTGAAAGAGCGGAAAACGGAATTGACACCGTCATCGGCGAAGGCGGACTGAAACTGAGTGGTGGTGAAAAACAGAGAATTGCCATTGCCAGAGCTCTATTGAGAAAACCTAATTTATTGATTTTTGATGAAGCAACTTCCGCTTTAGACAGCATCACCGAAGAGGAAATCACTTCAACCATCAAAGAAATTTCTGAAGAAAAAGAGCAAATTACTGTATTGATTGCCCACCGATTGAGCACAATTATGCACGCAGACAGAATTTATGTTTTGGAGCGTGGGAAAGTAATTGAAACAGGATCACATGAGAATCTTCTGGATTTAAAAGGATTGTATTATGCGATGTGGAGACAGCAGATTGGGGAAAGAAAGGTGATTAAACCTGGTGTTTAATATTTAAACTAATATGATATATAGCGTTCCTACGGAACGCTTTTTTTTGCAATTAAAAATTCTCAACAAAAAAGCCGTCTCTTGCGAGACGGCTTTCCTATTTTATATCAATTCGATTAAGGAACTTTTACCAATTCCACATCGAAGATTAACCATGCATTTGCTGGGATAACTCCTCCTGCACCTCTTTCTCCGTAAGCCATTGCCGGCGGAATCAAAAGTGTAGCAGTTTCTCCTTCTTTTAACAAAAGAATTCCTTCGTCCCAGCCTTTGATTACTCTTCCTGTTCCTACAGGAAATTCAAGAGGCTCACCTCTTTTGAAAGATGAATCAAACTCAGTTCCGTCAACTAGTTTACCTGCATAATGTACAGAAATATTATCACCAGCCTTGGGAGCTTTACCTTCAGTTTTCTTAGTGATTTTATAGTAAAGACCAGATTCAGTTACCTGCATTCCTGCTTTTGCATCATCAACCATTTTCTGCTGATTTGCTTTGAACTCTTCTTCTTTTTTCTTCTTTTCGGCCTCTTCCTTAGCGATGAAAGCTTTGTTGTTTTCAGCGATTTTAGCTTTACCTTCAGTGAAAGTTTTTGCAGCATCATAACCTTTGTACTCATCGCCTTTGCTGAAAATGCTTACTTTCTCAAGTACGATATCCGTTTTTGGTTTATCCTGAGCACCTTTTTCAACAGCAGCAATTGCATCAATCACATCGTCACCTTTTACAACTTCTCCGAAAATCGTGTGTCTACCGTCTAACCAAGGAGTAGCGATTTCTGTAATGAAGAACTGAGAACCGTTAGTGTTTGGTCCTGAGTTAGCCATTGACAAAATACCTTTTCCTGTATGTTTAAGGTCGTTTTTCTCGTCTTCAAATTTGTATCCTGGATCTCCCATTCCTGTTCCCTGAGGATCTCCTCCTTGGATCATGAAATCTTTAATTACTCTGTGGAAGATAGTTCCGTCATAGAAAGGAACACCTTTTGCTTTCGCTTTGTTATCAATTTTACCTTCTGCAAGACCAACAAAGTTAGCCACAGTCACTGGTGATTTTTTGTCTTCAAACTTTACAATCAAGTTACCTTTTGTAGTTTGTAGATTAGCATAAAGTCCGTCTTTAAGCCCTTCGTAAGTTTCTTTGTCTACGTTCATTTTCTTATAAATTGGTGTACAACTTAGCAGCGAAACACTTGCTGCTGCCAGAATTATATTTTTGTTAAACAATTTCATTCTATAGAACTTTTAATTTTATAATTAAAGGAATATCGTTATCTATTTTATTTTCGTCTCCGAAAGTTCCGTACGCTAATGTTGATGGTACAAGAAGCGTTACTTCTTCGCCGTCATTCATATATCTCAATGCATTTTCTACCGCTTTCAACTCGTCAAAATGCCCGAATCTCGCATCGTTTCTCTGAATAGATTTGTCATAAATTTTAGTCTGATCAAAATCATACAGATCATAAGAATACGAAATCGGAGAATCATCCGGTCTTCTTTGTCTTTTGTCAAAACCTTCTACGGTCGTCCAGTAATTAAGCTGAGTAGGATAAAATTTAATATCCTGACCATTCACCCAATCCTGAATCTGCTGTCTTTCTAAAGTATTCAGATTTTTCATTCTGTTTCTGGAAACATCAAGATCACTCTGGCTCAATACACCACCCACCGGAGGATGCACCTGTGGAGTATTTCTTTTACAGCTTAAAAGTCCTAATACGGAGATGAGAAGTATTTTTTTCATAAAACTTTTGCGAAAATACGCATTTCGGGAATGATTAACAAAACTTGAGGAATTTATTAAAATAAAGTTTGAATATTTCTTTGAAATTTTAAAATGTCGAATGTTTTTAAATATCAAAAATAAATGTGAACTAATAAAAACATTCTTTGCTTCTCGCTGATTTTGTAGATTACATAGATCAATGCGCTTGAAAAAAAATCTGCTAAATCGGGTTTGATCTGCGAGCGAATAAATTTAAACTTTAAATTAAAAACAAAAAAAGCCAAGAAAAATCTTGGCTGATATAATATAAAATTGATTGAAATTAAGCTGTTTCTAAAACATCTTTTTCAACCAAAACTCTCCATCCGAAAGGATCTTCTGAGTGGTTGGTTTGTAAATTAACTAAATCATTTTTAAGTGTTACTGCAAAGCTTTCTTCGTCTGAAAGTCTTGGTAATTCTAACTTATCACCGTTGTAGCCTAAAGCCTGGAAAACTGTAGTAACAACCGCTGTACCTACTCCCCACACTTCTTTTAAAGTTCCATTTTTCTGAGCTTCAACAACATCTTTTACTTTAATAGGTTCTACTTTTATTTCAAGACCTCTTTTCTTAGCCAACTGAATGAAACTGTCTCTGGTAACTCCGTCTAAGATTTTTTCCGAAGTAGGAGGCGTAAAAATCGTATCGTTGATTCTTACGAAAACATTCATCGTTCCGCTTTCTTCGAAGTATTCGTGAGTAGCATCATCTGTCCAGATTATTTGATCATAACCTTCTTCAATCGCCAGCTGAGTCGGGTAGAAAGAAGCAGCGTAGTTTCCTGCTGCTTTTGCTGAACCTACTCCACCGCTTGCTGCTCTTGAGTAATGATCAGAAATTTTCACAGATACAGGTTCTGTATAGTACATTTTTGCAGGTGTTGCCACAATTGCAAACATATATTTATTCGCAACTCTTGCTTTTAAAGCTTCTTCTGTAGCAAAAATTAGCGGTCTTATATATAAAGAATTACCTTCACCTTGAGGGATCCATTCTCTATCGATATTTACTAATGCTTTAAGACCATCCAAAAATATTTCTTCAGTAACTTCCGGCATTGCAAGACGTTTTGCAGATTTATTGATACGCTCAAAATTCTTTTCGGGCCTGAAAAGGAAAACCTGTCCGTCGTTGTCTTTGTAAGCTTTCATACCTTCAAAGCAAGCCTGTCCGTAATTTACCCCCATCATTGCAGGCGTAAACAGCAAAGGACCGTAAGGAACCAATTTCACATCGCCCCATTTACCGTCTTCATATTCACAGATAATCATGTGATCACTGAAAGTATTTCCAAACGAAAAATTATTGGGATCGAAAGTAGAAATTCTAGAGTTTTCTGTTTTTTGAATTATCATTTCTTAAAATTTTTATGATGTTCTACAAATTTAACATAATTTTTCAAATATAAAAATTTTACATTAAATTTGAAAAAAAATACTTTGGAAAGAGAAATCAGAACCACAAACGACGGTAGTAAAACATTGTTTATCAATGAATTAAACGAAAACTATCATTCACACCATGGTGCGTTACAAGAAGCCGAACACGTGTTTATTAAAAACGGATTAAATCTGATAAATGATTGCGAAATTAACATTTTAGAACTCGGTTTTGGAACAGGTTTAAACGTTTTGGTAACAATTAATGAATATTTAAAAACTGACAAAAATCATATTATCAACTATTTTACACTTGAAAAATACCCGATAAATGAATCTGAAATCGAAAATTTAGCCTACTTCGACCTTTTTGACAACCCAGAATTAAAAAATATTTATCAAAAAATTCATCAAACTGAATGGGAGAAATCAGAAGAAATCATTAAGGGTTTTCATTTAAAAAAGATACAATGTGACTTTTTTGACCTGAAAAACATTGATTTACCGAAGATTAACCTGGTTTATTACGATTGTTTCGGTGCGCGAGTACAGCCCGATCTTTGGGAAAAGCCTTTATTCGAGATGGTTTCAGATAAAATGAGTGTCAACGGATTGTTAACGACCTACTCCTCAAAAGGAAGCGTAAGAAGAATTCTGAAAGAACTCAATTTTAATGTGGAAAAAAAGCAAGGTCCACCCGGAAAAAGGGAAATGATCAATGCTGTTAAGTTAGAAGATTTGAAGCAGGAAGCTGAAAGTTAATTGTAATATAGAATCAGACTCATTCTTCCGATAGAAATTCTTAAATTAGCTTTACAAAATATTAAATATGATTGATAAGATTAACGTGAGAGTTTATGCCTGTGCAGTAAAAGATAATAAAGTTCTCACGCTTTTTGAAGAACATGCAGGACAGCCTTTATTGAAATTTCCCGGTGGCGGATTAGAATTTGGAGAAGGATTAACTGAATGTCTTCACCGTGAGTTTGACGAAGAGCTCAACGTAAAAATAGATATAGTAGAACATCTTTACACGCAGGAAGATTTTTTAGTTTCAAGATTCAGAGAAAATGAGCAACTCCTTACTATATATTATATAGTGAAAATTACCAATGAAGAAGATTTTCTGATTCTCGACCCTTGCATAGAAAAAACAGAATGGCTTCCTATAGATACAGAAGTAAATCCTTTTACGTTACCTGTAGATATTATCGTTTTTGAAAAATTAAAAGAAAAATTCCTGTAAAATATTTTTACAGGAATTTTTATTATTTGGAAACTTTAAAATCTCTTGCTCCGGGATAAGGTTGCAAATAACCTGAATTCCAATTGGATTGTAGTAAAGATTCTAAAAACTCATCGGTTCTATTTTTATGTGGATTGTATCGGTCTTTTAAATCGATATCTGCCAATTTACCTTTTACGTTCCACCAGAAGGCACTCCAGCCACCACGCATTTCTTTAATGATTTCGAAAACATTTTTCCCTGTCGCTCTGTTCATTAATTTTGCAAAAACCTGACCTTCTGTTGTCGTTAAATCTCTCAGTTGCTTTTCATATTGATCTGCAAGCATATTTTGACGGTCTTTGATATATTTCCTTTTGGCAGCGGTATCCATAATCTTCATTTCAACCTGAATATCTCTGTATTGCTGCAATGCCGTTAGAAATAAAGGATATACTCTGTACAATTTTTTATTGAGGAAGAAATAATAATTCTTATCTAGTTGATTATTAAACTTAGGTTTATTAAGCAAAACCAATTCATCCATCACTACTACAGTCTCACCATTAATCTCATAGATTTTAGCCTTTTGTCTTTCATCATAATAATATTTATTGCCAAATTCATCAGTTTTCAGTTGATCTTGAGGATATTGGCTTAAAGGTTTAGCAATAATAGAATCCCTTTGCTGCCCGAGTGCAACAACACCAAAAAAGAACAGAAAAAGAAAGGTGATTTTATGAAATTTCATTATTTTTACACGTATTATAACGAAACTTAACTACAAAAATCATTCCTTAAATATGAAATTCGAGAAGAAATCTTTGAAATTTTTAGAAAAATATTTAAACACTTCATCACCAACCGGATACGAACACAAAGGCCAGGAAGTGTGGATGGATTACATCACTCCATACGTTGACAAAATCGAGGTTGATCACTACGGAACCTGTTACGGAATCATTAATCCCGAAGCCGAATTCAAAGTGGTGATTGAAGCTCACGCTGATGAAATTTCTTGGTACGTCAATTACATTACAGATGACGGATTGATTTATGTTATCAGAAACGGAGGTTCTGATCAAACGATTGCCCCTTCAAAAATCGTCCATATTCATGGTGAAAAAGGAATTGTAAAAGGTGTTTTCGGCTGGCCTGCGATTCACACAAGAAGCGCAAACCAAAACGAACCTACCCCAAAAATTGAAAATATATTCATTGATTGTGGAGCAACTACAAAACAGGAAGTTGAAGATTTAGGAATTTTCGTTGGATGTATGATTACTTATCCAGATGAGTTTTTCGAAATGAATGACCGTTATTTTGTCTGCAGAGCTTTAGACAACAGAATCGGCGGATTTATGATTGCTGAAGTTGCAAGACTTTTAAAAGAGAATAAAAAACAACTTCCCTTTGGCTTATATATTACCAATTCTGTTCAGGAAGAAGTTGGCTTGTATGGCGCAGATATGATTGCTGACACCATCAAGCCAAATATTGCCATCGTAACAGACGTTACGCATGACACCACAACTCCAATGATTGAAAAGAAAAAAGAAGGAGATCAAAAATGTGGTGATGGCCCGGTAGTTTTCTTTGCACCAAGTGTTCACCATGTGATCAGAGAATTGATTATTGACACTGCAAAAAAGAAAGAAATTCCTTTCCAAAGAGCTGCCGCAAGCAGAGCGACAGGAACAGACACTGACGCGTTTGCACATTCAAACGGAGGCGTACCAAGCGCATTGATTTCATTGCCTTTAAGATACATGCATACAACAGTAGAAATGGTTTCAAAAGAAGATGTCGGAAATGTGATTCAATTAATTTACGAAACACTATTGAAGATTACACCAGAAATGAAACTGAAGTATCATTAAGATGAAAAGTTTTTTCAGTCATTTAATACGAAAGCCAACTTTTATATCAGTTATAGTGACATTATTTTTCGCTTACGTATTATTTTTAATGATATATAAAATTTTTAATCCTCCAAAAATAGGATCTGCCTACAATATGATTCTTGAAACACTATTAATTATAAGTATTTTTCCACTAATATTGTTTGTTATTGATAGATTATTGGTAATGAAAATAAATAATATTAAGCTAGCAATTATAGAAGCGATATTGATTGTAGGCATATTTTCGTATTATTTTCTATTTGTCAATCCATTTTAAAAAAATAAAAGAAATATAAGTAAAAATGAAAACTAAACTCATCGCTCCTTCCCTATTATCAGCAGACTTCGGGAATCTACAAAGAGATATTGAAATGCTCAACAATTCTCAAGCCGATTGGCTACATGTTGATGTAATGGATGGAAGATTTGTTCCCAATATATCTTTTGGTTTTCCGGTTATGAAAACTATTCAGCAGCACGCAAAAAAATTCGTGGATGTGCATTTGATGATTTTAGAACCAGAAAAGTATGTTGAAGAATTTATTGAGTACGGAGCTGATTTAGTTTCTATACATTACGAAGCGTGTACACATCTTCACAGAACCATTAATTTGATTCAAAGCAAAGGTGCAAAAGCTGGTGTTGTACTTAATCCTTCTACGCCTGTTTTAATGCTTGAAGATATTATTGCCGATGTAGATTTGGTTTTATTGATGAGTGTAAACCCGGGATTTGGTGGTCAGAAATTTATCGAAAATACCTACAAGAAGATTGCAGAGACTAAAGATTTAATTTTAAGCAATAATTCTACAGCTTTAATCGAAATTGACGGCGGTGTAAATTTAGATAACGCTTCCAAATTATTTGAAGCAGGTGCTGATGTTTTAGTTGCTGGTAATGCAGTTTTTTCTGCTGAAAGTCCGGAAAGAACAATAGAGCTTCTAAAAGTATAATCAGTCTCTGTTTTTGATATTAATTTATAGATGCAAAGCTCTGATTTTTTTAAATTAAAGCCATCGATGGAAACACGGAATTTTTCACAATAACAATATATTCACGCCAACTAAATAATTATATCAAAACATATTTGCGAAATTGACAATGTAATTTTAATTATTTATTCTTATTTTTAATTAAAGTTATAATAATATTAATGATTGATTGAGATATCTTCAGTGACGAAATGGCAGATAAATTTCAATTAATCACTTAAAAACGAAAAAATCCGGAAATTATCCGGATTTTTTTATTTCTAAGAGTTTTGATTAGAAAATCTCTCTTCCTGCAAAATGAAATTGTGCTTCAATAAGAGCATTCTCATCAGAGTCAGATCCGTGCACAGCATTCTCTCCGATGCTTCTAGCAAACATTTTTCTGATAGTTCCTTCAGCAGCATCAGCAGGATTTGTAGAACCAATTAAAGTTCTGAAATCTTCAACAGCATTATCTTTTTCCAAAACAGCAGCAACAATTGGCCCTGAACTCATAAAGTCAACCAATTCTCCATAAAATGGTCTTTCAGCGTGAACTTCATAGAATTTCTTAGCATCAGCAACAGTAAGCTGAGTTAATTTTAAAGCTTTAATTTTGAAACCTCCTTCTGAAATTTTCCCTAAAATAGCTCCGATGTGCCCATCAGTAACTGCATCAGGCTTAATCATAGTAAATGTAATGTTAGACATAAATGTATATTTTTTTTAATGCTGCAAAATTACGAAAAATATCTAAATATATTTTCAAATTAATTTTAACACAAAATAACATTTATTAAGAAATATGACATGTGTTTTTGGCACACAAATTGCAATTATAAATTCGATTCTCATGTTTAATTTGAGTTTTCATGGTTATTAGTTTTTACCCAGCTTCGGCTGGGTTTTGTATTTACAATAATCTAATGATTTTATTATATATTTCGCAATAAGAAAATATAAATATTAAGACGCAAATAAATTATCTATTCAATTTGAATCAATAAAGCAAACCAACGATGAATTTTTAAAACAGTAAAATTTAGTTTTGAGAATTTTCTTCAGCCTCTTCCATCAGTTTGATGTACGTAGAATATCGTGAATGTTGAATTTCTCCCGTCTCTAAAGAATCAAGAACGGCACATTTTGGCTCATTGATATGCATGCAATTATGAAATTTACACTCTTTTCTCTTTCTGAATATTTCAGGAAAATAATGCTGAACTTCTTCTTTTTCAATATCAATCATGGCAAACTCCCTCACACCGGGAGTATCAATTACATTTCCACCGAAATGCCAAAAATGCATCTGAGCAAAAGTAGTTGTATGTTTACCCTTAAGATGAGTGTCTGAAATTTCTGATGTACGTAGATTCAGGTCAGGCTGCAATGCGTTAACCAAAGTAGATTTTCCACATCCGGAATGCCCGAAAAATACAGAAGTCTGATCTTTTAAAAGATCTTGTAAACCTTCAAGATTAAGTTTAGAATAAGATGAAATTTCTAAACTGTCATATCCAATTTCCTGATACAAAAACTGAATATCTTTTACCACTTCTATTTCTTCCTCATTCAAAACATCCATTTTATTGAAAAGAATAAGTGGTTTGATGTTGTAAGCTTCACAACAAGCAAGAAAACGGTCGAGAAAACCAAAAGATGTTTCAGGATGTTTTAGTGTAAAAATAAAACAAGCAATATCAATGTTTGAAGCAATGATATGCGCTTCTTTAGAAAGGTTGACGGCTTTTCTGATCAGGTAATTCCTACGTGGATCAATCTTTGTAATCCATGCAATATCATCCTGCTCCAATTGAAATTCGACAAAATCACCCACAGCAAGAGGATTGGTCAGTCTGGTTTTGATCAGCTTGAATTTTCCACGAATTCTCGCCTCAAAAATTTTATCGGTTCCTGTTTCCAAAACCTGATACCAGCTTCCTGTAGATTTAATGATTTTTCCTTTCATATATATGACTGCAAATATAAGGAATTAGGATTTAGGTAAAAGGATTTAGTTTGAGCTATTGCAAAGCATTTTTCAATTCTAAATCCTTACACCTGTTTCCTACTTTTTACTTTCTGTCGATCATAATATTATTTTGCTTTTCAATAGACTCTTCGTGAATTGCTTTGAAAACCTTTTCAATAAAATCCTGAGACATTCCTGTTTCTTTTGCTTTTTGAACGGCATATTCTGTAATTACTTTCCAACGTTCCGGCTGGAAGATGGCGATGTCATTTTCTTTCTTCAGCTTTCCGATTTGTTCAGAAATTTTCATACGCTGAGATAGCAATTCTATCATTTGAAAATCAAGATCAGAAATCAACGTTCTGTGTCTTCCCATTTCGTTATCAAAACCCGCTATTCCTGAATTTCTTACTTTTAAGTTTAAAATTAATTTAGCTAAAACTTCAGGGGTAATCTGCTGAGAAGCATCACTCCAAGCTTCATCAGGATTAGAATGTGATTCAATGATAGCTCCTTGGTAACCAACATTTAAAGCCTCTTGCGTAATATCTGCCAAACCTGTTCTGTTACCACAAATATGTGAAGGATCGATCAACATCGGAATATTCGGGAATTGACTTTTAAAATCTAAAGCAATCTGCCAATTGGGATTATTTCTGTATTTTGTCTTTTGGTATGTAGAGAAACCTCTGTGAATAACACCAAGATTATTAATATCTTGTCCTAAAAGTCTCTCCAAAGCTCCAATCCAAAGAGCCAAATCTGGATTTACAGGATTTTTCACTAAAACTGTTTTCTTAGTTCCTTTCAAAGCTTCAGCAATTTCCTGAACTGTAAAAGGGTTTACCGTTGATCTTGCACCAATCCAAAGAATATCAACATCGGCTTCCAAAGCTGCAGCAACGTGATGAGCATTAGCAACTTCTGTAGCAGTTTTAAATCCATATTCTTGTTTTACTTTTTTTAACCAGTTTAAACCGATAACTCCAACTCCCTCAAAACCATTAGGTTTTGTACGCGGTTTCCAGATTCCTGCACGGAAAATTGGAACCTGAGCATTGGTATCTTTTATTCTTTTTGCTGTTTCCAACATTTGAGCTTCACTTTCAGCACTGCATGGCCCAGCAATCATCATCGGTTGGGGAAACTCGTTGATCCAGTCGTTTTTTAAATCTATTAAGTTCATATTGTAAAGTATTATTTTATTTAAATTTTATATTCAATGACAAAGCCTTATAAAGTTAATTTATAATTCTTTTCAAAAAATGGATACAAAAATGTAGCGAAATTGAGGATGGGAAATGATAAGTTTTCCCGAATTTTTTGAGAAAGAAATTTAGTTAGCTATACCAATAAAATCGATAATAGTTTCTGAAATTTCTATAATAAATAGTAGCAAAACTAAAATAACTGCTAAAGAAATCAGCAGGTGTAAAAGTAGACAGATATGGGAATAATAATTTTTCCACTTTAATCTTTAAGAATTGTCTATTTCTAGTTTTTAAATGTAAATGATATTGTGGAAAAATGATATTTTCTGCACAAATATTTGACAAAGATATAAAATTAAGTTAAATCAAACTTCATTAAATCATCAAGATCTTTTAATAAAGGATTCATCTCTACAAACCTTTCAAACTTCTTCTTGGTTGTAAGTACCTCAATTTTAAGATTTTGAACATCTTGTTTATATTCAATTATGATTGCGTAATTATTTACTTTTCTTTTAAAATGATTGAAAAATTCACCGCTTATCTTATCGAATTCTGCCTTTGCAGACTCTGAAGGATACTGAACCTGAATTAATTTCTCATCAATCTTTTCAAGTTTGAAAGATTTGATGGCATTATAAACAAATGGATCTTTCGCACGCAGATTCATAAGCATCAAGTTCCATTCAGACTGAAGATCAGTTTCTGTGAAATGATGTTCCTGCAAATTCTCATTTGTTACAACAGCGGTTTCTTCAACTTCTTGTTTTTCTTCTTTATTTAAAAAAGAATTGATGCTGAAACCTGATGAAGATTTAGGTCTTGACAAAGGTTTTGAAGAAGTTTTAATCGTTCTTTCCGCTGATGTTTCTTCTGTAAGCTGTGGGTTTACAACTAATTCCTCTTTTTTTTGTTCGACCTGAACTTTTGAAGGTAATATTATCTCCTGCTTTTCATGAAGGAAGGGAGCTAATATTATAAACTTTTTTTTTTAGCAACATCTCCACCTGCAGTGAGAGAAGCCAATTGCATCAAAGCAATTTCTACAGTAAGCCTCGGGTTCTTCGAATTTTTATAATTGATATCTGCGTGATTGCAAATCTCAATTCCATCGATTAATTGCTGGGCATTCCATTTTTGAGCCTGCTCAACAAATTTTGTTTTGGTCTGCTCTCCCACTTCAATCAAATCAATTGTTGAAGCATTCTGAGCCATCATTAAATCTCTGAAATGATTTCCTAAACCTGCAATAAAAATATGCGGATCAAACCCTCTTTTTACAATTTCATTAAAAGCAAAAAGAACTTCAGGAATTTTATTTTCTTTCGCAAAATCTACAATCTTTAGATATTGATCGTAATCTAAAATATTAAGAACTTCGGCAGCTTTGGCCAACGTAATATTCTTCTGTGAAAACGTAGAAAGTCTGTCAAAAATAGAAAGCGCGTCTCGTAATGCTCCATCTGCTTTCTGAGCAATTAAATACAAAGCATCATCTTCATATCTAATATTTTCTTTTTCAGCAATACCTTTTAAATGGCTCTGAATATCAAGAATTGTAATTCTTTTGAAATCATAAATCTGACAACGAGACAAAATGGTAGGAATAATCTTGTGCTTTTCAGTCGTTGCAAGAATGAAAATTGCATGAGCCGGCGGTTCTTCCAAAGTTTTCAGAAAGGCATTGAATGCTGCAGATGACAGCATGTGTACCTCGTCAATAATATACACTTTGTACTGACCAACCTGCGGTGCAAAACGCACCTGATCAATTAATTCACGAATATCATCAACAGAGTTATTAGATGCAGCATCTAGCTCATATATATTATAAGCAAAACCGTCTTCTGAAACAGAACCGTCTTTCTCGTTTATTTTTCTTGCTAAAATTCTTGCGCAAGTTGTCTTACCTACTCCACGTGGGCCACAGAAAAGCAGAGCCTGTGCTAACTGATTTTCTTCTATAGCATGCTCTAAAGTATCTGTAATATGTGATTGCCCAACAACGGTGTCAAACTGTTGGGGGCGGTATTTTCTTGCAGATACTATAAAGTTTTCCATAGCCCAAAAGTAAGAAATATTGTTCTAATTTGAAAATATAAATTTTCAAATTTAGCTGTATGTAAAGTCAAAATTTTAGAAAATAATTATTTCTTCTGATAAGCGAAATCTATGATATCAACAATAGCTTTCTCAATTTTCTTCCTACCGTCTTCAGATTTTGTGTCTATTCCACAGAAGGTAGTTCCGTTGTGTGCAGTGTAGAGATTTAAGTGATAAATTCCTGCTACAAGTAATGCTGTAATCGCTCTATACTCGTCAGATTTTTCGCCGAAATGCGGATCTGTAATGTTTGTGAATAAACTTTCACCCACTTCTTCACGCTGTTCGAATAATTTTTTAAGAATAGGGCGATTTTCAGAAAGTTCCCAAACGATAATTTTTTGTAGTTCTTTGTTTTTTCTTAAACTTTCATATTGATTAAGCAAAGCCATTTTTGACATCTCTTTACCACCATCTGAAAGATCTACATTCAATTCTTTTTCGTCTACTCTACTCCAGTAGTCCTGAGATTTGATATACTCATCAATAAGTTTATCAGTACTTCCGAAATATTCGTATATTAATTTCTTATCGAAACCGGCAACGGCCGCGATTTTACTAACCATTAATCCTGAATAACCTTTAGTTTTCAAAATTTTCCCAACTGCGTTAAGCAATTTTTGTTTGGTTTTCTCTTTATCCCTGATAGGACCTTGTACAACTTTTCTAGGCATCGTCTATTATTTAAAACTGCATTGAGCAATTAATTATTTTTAATTCGAAATCAATAGGAATTATGAGTATTGAACCCTAAATAACTATCCATTTTCTTTTTAAATATTACTCTTCTCATAAAAAGCTTGTAGAAATTATACGAATTTCCCAATTTCTTGAAAAGATTTATAATAAGTACGATATTAATATTGTTTTGGATTTGGCTTAACTCTAAAATATTATTTCATAAAAAAGTGTAATCTACCTGGTGTGAGGAGCAAAGTTATCAAAAAATAGCTATCATTATCATTTAACGATTACGATTCACCATTTTGAGAAAATTGCTTAAGTAAATTTACATATTAATCTCTTATGTGCAAATATTTTTTTTGTGTAACTAAAACTGTACCAAACAAAGGTAATTTCAAAAGTGCTTTTTTATTTATTTAATGGAAATAACTCCACATTTTTGAAAAATTAAAATACAATTTATTTAGTTTATCATTGATTACATACCGAAAAAATGATTTGATTATGAAATTTAACAAGTAAATTTTATACAAATATAGATTATCTTTTAGTATTTCACAATAAAACATTCGTTATTGAAACTCTAAGGTTTAAAATATTTCAAAACAAAATATTGAATGATCTCTTCAATTGCAAATATCGAAATTATAATTTTCAAAACATAATTCATCTTTATTAAGTTGGATATTTTAGTTCTGATACTTAAAATAGAAATAACTAGCATTTTTGTATAATAAAATTGAATTTTTAACTAAATTAGCACCACACTTCACAAAAATCTACTAAAATCATAATCTAATACCGTAGAATGAGAGGGCTTTTGCTGAAATTTATATCTTTTTCTTTTTTAACTTCGAGTTTTTCTTTACAAGCTCAGCAATCTGCACATGTAGATAAATTAAGACAAAAAATATCTGCAAATTCAAAACTTTTCACAAATAATATTGACGAAGCTTATCTACAATTAGAACCTTTATTAATCAAATCACGCATTCTGAAAGATTCACTTTCTGAGATGAAGCTACTTGATAGAAAGTGCCGTTATTTTTACAACAAAAATTTAACTGACAGTCTCATTGTCACTTCAGAAAATTTACAGCAAAAATCCCGTGAATTCAAAGATTTCTATTACGAAGCAATGGCCAATGTTTATTTGGCCGAAACCTACTCTATCAATAACTTTCATGATAAGGCTATAATATATTTGAATAATGCCTATGAGATTTTGCAAAAAGATCAGTCAAAGTCAAAAAAAATATTTTATGCGAAAGCTAATATCCTGAATAGCTATTCAAATATTTATTTGGATATCAAACAGCCGAGAAAGGCCGCAAAAAAAATTCTTGAAGAAATAGCAACGGGAAAAGAACTTAAAAATGCCAATGAATATTCTGATTTCCAATATTTAAACTATTCAAATCTTGCTAATATTTACATTCAATACAATATAGATTCCGCTGATTATTACGTTAAAAAATCTATGGAATTAATGCCAAGAGAACTTTCTTATGACAAGACAATGGTTTCAAATTACATTGTATTGGGGGAAGTAATGAAATCCAGAGGCGATTATAAAAATTCTGTTGCAAATTTTCATAAAGCGCTTTTCTTTAGTCAAAAGAACGGCATTGAACTCAATAAAAGCAATGTCTATAATGCTTTACAGGAAATTTATACTAAAACAGGAAGAAAAGACAGTGCAGATTATTACCAAGAAAAACTAAAGCAATTGGATCTGAATATTTTGCAGAGTAAATACAATTCTCTTCAAAAAGTAATTGAAAAAGAAAAAATTGAAGACAATCAAAAAGATGCTCAAAAAATTGTTCTTTGGATCATCGTTTTTATTCTTCTTATAGGAACTTTCGGGTTTATTATTTTTAAGTACAAAAGAAAAAGCAAAAAAGCAGAAGATCTCAATTTACAGGAAACATACAACCATCTCATCAATCTTGTGAAGAACAAAGATGAATCTTTCTTATTTGCATTTGAAAATATTTTCCCTCAGTTTTCTAATAAATTATTGAAAATAAATCCTGATTTACAGCAATCTGAAATTGAGTTTTGTGCACTTCTGAAAATCAAATTAACAACTAAAGAAATTGCTCAGTATACTTTTATAGAAACTCGTACCGTTCAAAATAAAAAGTACAGATTAAGAAAAAAATTGGGAATCCCTGCGAATGAAGATATTTATCAATTTATAGATAATATTCAATAAACTCAAAGATTTTCAACATACAAAGCCATTATCATGTAGTAAACGATAATGGCCTTTTTTTATTAATATTTCAGCACAAAACAATTAGATTTCCGACACATTATTTAAAATTAAAAATTTAATGATGATTGAAAAATCCAAAAATCTATTTTGTAAATTAATCATTAATCTTGCATATAGCTCATGGAGTATCTAATGAGTACCCTATTTCATTTCAAATTTTTCAAATTCCCACCGTTTTATCATTCAACATCATACATTTGTTACACATTCTTGATGTAAGATTTGTTCATCTTTTTTCATTTCTGAAAATTAAAAAAAGTAATACAATAATTATAAAATCTAAAATTTGTTATCATGAAAAAAAACTCCTTTTTTACATTTAGAAAAACACTCTTAGCCTTTGGAGTTGCTCTAAATTTTATTTCGTTACAGGCTCAACAATGGGAAAATGTAGGTACATCAGCAAGTGTCTCTGCAGGTAATTCCAGCTATAATAATTTGGTAGTTGACGCTTCCGGAAATTACTTTTTATCATACTACGATGGTTCTGTAGCAAAAGGTTCTGTACAAAAATTTGACGGATCATCTTGGTCATATCTTGGAGGAACTCCGGGAATAACTATAGGCACTGCACTGTACAACTCTCTTTCTGTAGATGCTTTAGGAAGTGTTTTTTACACTAATCAGGGCACAGGATTAGAGGTTCGTAAATTCAGTGGTAATGCATGGTCTTCAATGACAAGTGCTACAACCAATACTGTTAATTATCATGCATCTGCCGTATCACCAACCAACACTTTATTCACCTATGCTTCAGATGGATCAGGAACCGTAAGACGATTAATAAATAATGCATGGGAACAGGTTGGAAATGCAGGGTTTTCTGGCGGTGCAACTTTTGCAGAGATGGTTATCGGTACAAATAATAAAGTCTACACCTGTAATGTCTTGAGTGGAGTAAGAGTTTATGAAAACTCAACTACTGCAACATCTACAGATAACTGGACAATGCTGGGAGGTGCGATTGTAGATGCTTCGTCTTCAGGTGAGCAATACACTTCTGATATTGCAATCGATGGCAGTAATAATATATATGTAGCCTACATATCTACTTCTACTCTCGGAAGAAAAATTAATGTAAAAAAGTGGAACGGTACTGCTTGGTCACAAGTTGGTAATGCTAATTTTTCATTGACGGCTGTACAACATCTTGCGATTGCCGTCACTTCAAGCGGCAATCCTTACGTTGTGGCAAGTCAATGGGATAGCAGTGACGGAAATCACCTAAGAAACACGGTTTATAAATTTGACAGCACATCAAATATCTGGTCTACATTAGGAGGAGATTTTGTTTCGGATGGTCAGGTTACTTACAATGATTTATTTGTTGACTCAGCAAATAACTATTTGGTTTTAGCCTACTCACAAGGTTCAACAAGAGTGAAAAGAATTTCGTTGTCTGCGTTATCAGTAAGTGATACTAGAAAAGAAGTTTCTACAATTTACCCAAATCCTACCACAGGAATTATATATTTCAAAGGGGATGACAAAATAAAATCTGTTGAAATTACCAATACCGTTGGAAGAATAATTAGGTCTCAAAACGATGTAGAAAAGATAGATATTTCAGATGCACCGACAGGAGTTTATTACATAACTATCAAAACATCAGCAGGAAAGACGACAACTAAAAAAATAATTAAAAAATAAATTTCGTATCATAGTTTAGAATTAGTTAGAATTAGGAGAATAAGACTTTGCGTGCAGAGTCTTATTTTTTTTGTAAATAGATCATACAATCACTTTATGGAATCATTTTTGCTACAGAAAAATACATAAATAAACTATTATATTTTAAAATTGATTATTTATATGCAATTAAATCTAATGAAATGAATTTTAATTTAGTAAAAGACACCGTTGCTCTTCTCGAAGAATTTAATTTGAATAACGCCAATTTAGATTATCCTTCAACCATCGAAGGCTTTAAAGCCTGGATTTATAATCAGGAATCTAAAAAACAATCAACACGAGATAACGACACAGATTGGGAAGGAAAGGAAAACGGGAGAACTGCAGAAAGTGCCATCACCACCTTATTAGTACACCTAAATAGATATGCAAAAACATATTCAAAATCTGCAATTTCAGATTCTGATTTTTCTACGCAGGAAGATTTTATTTATTTAATTACGCTTAAATCATTTGGCAAAATGTCTAAAATCGATTTAATCAAAAAAAACATTCACGATAAACCTGTGGGAAATCTTGTGATCAACCGACTTCTGAAACAAGGATGGATTGAGCAAAATGATTCAGCACAAGATAAAAGAATCAAATTAATTCACGTTACAAGAGAAGGTTTGAAAGCTCTTGAAAATCAAATGGAAAAGATTCGTCAGGCAACAAAAATTGTTTCAGGAAATCTTACTCACTCAGAAAAAATAGAATTGATTAGAATTCTTAATAAACTCGATAGCTTCCATCATCCGATTTACAACAAAAATATTGACAGCAAAGATCTTATAAATACTGTTTATAAGGATTTTTCATTTGAAAATAATTAATATGAGTAAGATAGCAATCATTGGTTCAGGATTTTCAGGATTGTCGGCTGCAGCTTACTCTGCAAAGAAAGGTCACGAAGTTCATGTATTTGAAAAGAACAGCAGCTTAGGCGGAAGAGCGAGAAAATTTATTACCGATAACGGCTACACTTTTGACATGGGACCAAGCTGGTATTGGATGCCGGATATTATTGAGAATTTCTTTACTGATTTTGGTAAAAAAACATCAGATTTCTTTCAACTAATACCGCTAAACCCTCAGTTTGAAATGGTTTTTTCTGACGGAAATATGCAGATTCCTCATGATTACAACGAGATGAAAAATCTCTTTGAATCTACAGAAAAAGGAGCAGGCAAAAAGCTCGATGAATTCATGGAAGATGCTCAGTACAAATATGAAGTCGGTATGAAAGATTTCGTTAACAAGCCTTGTCATTCTTGGTTTGAATTTGTTTCTCCAAAGATTGCCAAAAGTGCTTTAAAACTTGATTTATTATCCAATTTCCACAAATTCGTCAGAAAATATTTCAAAAATCCGAAACTGATTATGCTGATGGAATTTCCTGTAATTTTCCTGGGAGCTGCTCCAAAAGACATTCCCGCATTATACAGTCTGATGAATTATGGCGGTTACAAACTCGGAACATGGTATCCGATGGGCGGATTTTCAAAAATTATTGATGCAATGGCAGAAGTTGCGAAAGAACAAGGAGTTCAATTTCATTTAAATTCAAATATAGATTCAATAAAAATCAATCAAAACAAAGCTACGGCCGTTTCTGTGAATGGAAAAGATATTGAATTTGACAGCGTAATTGCATCTTCAGATTATCATCACACAGAAAATAGTTTACTTCCGAAAGAATATAGAAACTACACCGAAGATTACTGGAAAAAAAGAACTTTCGCCCCTTCATGTTTAATTTATTATTTAGGATTTAAAGAAAAAATTCCAAATCTGAAACATCATACTTTGTTTTTTGAAAATGATCTGGATTTGCATACCACCGAAATTTATGACGATAAAAAATGGCCTACGAAACCATTATTTTATGTTTGTTGTCCGTCTAAGACCGACCCAAATGTCGCTCCTGAAAATTGTGAAAACGTATTTCTATTAATGCCGGTTGCGACAGGTTTGGAAGATAATGAAGAAGTGAGAGAACAATATTTTAACGAAATGATCTTCAGACTCGAAAAACAAACTGAAACATCTGATCTAAAATCAAAATTAGAGTATAAAAAAAGCTATTGTATCAAAGATTTTAAAGAAGATTATAATGCCTATGAAGGAAATGCTTACGGATTGGCCAACACACTTTCCCAAACAGCAGTTTTAAAACCCTCATTAAGAAATAAAAAAATAAGTAATTTATTCTATACCGGACAGTTGACGGTACCAGGACCAGGAGTTCCGCCATCGATTATTTCGGGAAAAATTGCAGCCATTGAAGCCACTAAATAACCAAGAATACTATGAAAAAACTATTTGACGATCTCTCTTACAAGATCAGTAAACAGACCACAAAGCAATACAGCACCAGTTTTTCATTGGGTATTTTGGCTTTGTCACCAAAAATCAGAAATTCGATTTACGCTATTTACGGATATGTGCGTTTAGCTGACGAAATTGTCGACAGCTTCCATGATTTTGACCGTTCTACTCTATTGGCACGCTTCCGAGATCAGACGAATCAGGCTTTGGAAGAAAAAATTTCTTTAAATCCTATTTTACAGTGCTTTCAGGAGACGATTCACCGATATGAAATTGATATTAAATTAATTGATCAGTTTCTCAACAGCATGGAGATGGATCTTCAGAAAATTGATTACAATTCAGATTTATATAAACAATACATCTTGGGTTCGGCAGAAGTTGTGGGTTTGATGTGTCTTCATATTTTTGTGGACGGAAATAAAGAACAATATGAAATACTGAAACCTTCGGCGATGAAATTAGGTTCGGCTTTTCAGAAGGTTAATTTTTTGAGAGATTTGAAAGATGATTATCAGGTTTTGGGGCGTACCTATTTCCCGAATGTTGATATTACGTATTTTGATAATACAGTGAAAGAACATATCGAAAATGATATTCAGCAGGAATTTAAAGAAGCTTTAGAAGGAATTAAAAACTTACCAAACTCAGCAAGATTTGGCGTTTATTTGGCATACAGATATTATATTTCATTATTCAGAAAAATTAAAAGAACTCCGGCAAAAAAAATTATCAATCAAAGAATCAGAATTTCAAACGGAAGAAAATTTTCGCTGATGATGAGCAGTTACGTTCAATACAAAATGTCTTATTTATAGAATCTTAAATTTACTTTAAAACAAAAAGATGGTACACCAACTTAAAAGAGAACAACAATTAGACTGCGATATAGAAACTGCCTGGAAATTCTTTTCATCAGCCAATAATCTTTCTAAAATCACTCCGAAAGACATGAATTTCATTGTCAGAACAAAATTAGAAAACGATGAGATTTACGAAGGAATGATTATCGACTACTATGTTTCACCACTTTTAGGGATTAAGATGGATTGGCAAACTAAAATTACACAAGTCGACCAGCGAAGAAGTTTCACAGACTTTCAAATGAAAGGACCTTACAAATTGTGGAATCATTATCATGAATTTATCCCTAATGAAAAAGGTGTTTTAATAAAAGATACCGTAGACTATGAACTCCCCATGGGTTTTTTAGGAGAAATTGCCCACAAACTTTTTGTAAAAAATAAATTGGAGCATATTTTCAGTTACCGTTTTAATATTCTGGAAGAAATGTTTAATTCTAAAAAGAATAAATAATGAATTTTCTAATTGTAGTTGCAACATTTTTCATCATGGAAGGCATCACGTGGATGGTTCATAAATATATCATGCATGGTTTTTTATGGACGCTACATCGAGATCATCACGACCACAGCAACGAAGGAGATTTAGAAAGAAATGATTATTTCTTTGCCATTTTTGCAATCCCAACGATTGCTTTGATGTATTACGGCACAATCAATAATTTCAATGCTTACTTCTATATCGCTATCGGGATTACATTATACGGAATGGCATATTTCTTCGTTCATGATATCTTTATCCATCAGCGTTTTAAATTTCTCAGAGACACCCAAAATCCTTATTTATTGGCTATAAGACGTGCTCACAAGCAACATCACAAGCATACCGAGAAGGAAATGGGAGAATGTTTCGGGTTTTTGTGGGTTCCTGTGAAATATTTTAAAATGTATTTTAATAAAAACAAAAAGTAATCATGTGGCAATACACGTATTTGGCGATCAATTTTTTCACGGTGATTATCTGTTTTTTATTTTCATTTCATCCGAAGATAAAGTTTCATAAGCATTTTAAAGCGTTTATTATGGCTTCGTTTTTAGTGGCCATATTTTTTATTACTTGGGATGTTTGGTTTACTGATATTGGAGTTTGGTGGTTTAATGACCGATATTTAATCGGAAAAAGATTATTCGGACTTCCGATTGAAGAGTTGATGTTTTTTATCTGCATTCCTTTTTCTTGTGTGTTTACTTATTTTTGTTTAGACAAATTCTTCAAACTCGATTGGAAAGAAAGTGTTGAAAAGATATTTGTAATCATTTCAATCACTTTTTTACTTTGCTTAGCAGTTTATTTTGAGAACAAAATTTATCCTTTCATTACATTTTTCACCACAGCAATCAGTCTTTTCATTCTATATTTTATTTTGAAAGCAAGGTGGATTGGTAAAGCTTCTCTTATTTATTTAATATTAATGCCCGGATTCCTCGCTGTTAACGGAATTCTCACAGGAACCGGGCTCGATTCTCCTATTGTCAACTATAATCCTGAGAGAATAATTGGATTAAGAATTTTAACAATCCCAATTGAAGACACCGTTTATGGTTACGAAATGATTCTGTGGAATATCTTTTTATTTTACAGATTTAAAAAAGAAGAAAAGAATCCTGACTTGATCTAAAGAAATCATATTTGATGCACATCAAAGGCCTTTTTCAACCAAAAAATGGTCGATATTCTAGTTAACAAATAATTTACATCAAATTTCAAATTATTTATCATAATACATACCACATGAGTAATGCGAGGCATAGTATTTGCAAACTACTAATCAAACCACACAATTATTATGAAAGTAACAGATTTGAAAATTAAAAATCTGGTAGACTATAGAGGCCAGATTTTCACAATTACAGAGATTTTTCACAATGAGAATAATGATTATTCTGTAAAGATTGAAAATGATTATCAATCTTTGGCTGTACCTGCAGATTCCATTAACCCCATTACCATCAATGAAGATTGGTTAGTAAAATTCGGGTTTTCTAGAACTTATAGTTCAGATCACAGAATCAGATACGAAAGACCGGAATCATTTATCAAATATGATATTGATTTAAGTTCTAAGAAAATCGTTGAAGGTTTGAAGATTTATGGAAATACAATTAAATGCAAGTACATTCATGAATTTCAAAATATATTCTCTTGTCTTTTCGGAAAAGAAACAGGAGTTTCTATGAAGAATATATTTAAAAACGAAGCAGTAGCTTAGAAACCACCGCCCAAATCAAATTATATATTCTTAAAACAGAAAATCCCCAGCTTATTTTAAGTTGGGATTTTTCATATTGATATTATGTTATTCGTTTTTTATTGCTCGCCTCGACCCAATTTTCTTTATTACAATTTTTACAGGTTCCTGCATTTCCGATTTGTTTTTCTTCTGTATATCCGCAAAATGTACAAGAGTAGTGATCTTCTTTCGAAATATTTTTTAAAGGATGATCTAAAGAATTTGGCATTACCGGCAGACCAAATTTGATATCTTTCTCATCATAAAAAAACACACTGATATCTCCCGAAGTCTCTTCAATAGCTGTTTCTATCTGACCCAAATGCGAAATTCCTTTCAACCGTAATTCAGAAAAAAATTCGTCGCTACCTAAATTTTCTTTTTTGAAATTATCAACTAAAAAGACACCGTCTTGTATAAGACATATCGGTTTTCCTTCGAGTAAATTTTCAAGCTTTTTAAATCTTCCGATAAGATAAGTTAAAAGACTGTAAACCAAAATAATAACAATAAAAACAATAATCGAAGAAATGATTCCCACATCTTTATAAAACATAGGATCGCCTGCTGCAGAACCTAACCCGATAATAACGACCAGCTCAAAAACAGATAATTGTTTCACCCCTCTTTTCCCTAAAATCCTTAAACCAATAATAATGGTAAGAAACATGATGATGGTACGCAAAACAATTTCAAGTAGAAAGATCCATTCTTCGCCGCCTAAAAAAAATTCTTTCCAGCTAAAATTTAAAAATATTGAGAGAAACATAGTGATATAATTTCGCTTGTAAGGTCAAAAAATAAGCCAATGAAAAATTAATTAAATTAAAAAACCTCCGAATCTGACAATTCAAATTCGAAGGTTCTCACTTTTAATATAAAATTACTTAAAAAATTTATTAAAGTTTAATGTGTAAATTTCTGAAAATTTATTTCAAATCGAAATAACATCCATATTTACTCTCCTGTATTTTAGATGTAAAATCATCAAATGCCGGATAACGTATTCCTGTTGCAATATCTATAACAATTTTATTAAGATTTGGTTTTAATTTTAACCGAATCTGATCAAAGCTGTAGTTATCAGCTTCGCATAAAAATTCTTTTATTTCATTAAAATTAATACCATTGTCAACAATCGTTTTCTTTGCCTTCTGAAACGGCATATCGTCTAGAAAAAATTTAATTCGTTCCATAAATTTTAGATTTGGTAGTGATTGCTAATATACGAATTTTAATTGATATAATTATGATTACAATCACATTATCAACACGATATAATTATTTACTCAAGTAAATATTGAATTTAATTAATGATCAGTCAATTTCCTTTAAATGGTCTCGATTTTGTCTTTATTAAAAAATAAAATATTCATTATGAACACCAAAAACATATCAAGAATTGCTCTCGGAACTATGCTTATCACAGCAGGAATTGCTCACCTCACTTTTGCCAGAAAAGATTTTCAGGCTCAGGTTCCAGATTGGGTTCCATTAGAAAAAGATGACACAGTTGTATATTCCGGAGTTGTTGAAATTGCTTTAGGCGCAAGCATTATTGCTACCCCGAAAAAACACCGTTCAACATTAGGTAAAATCACTGCAGCTTTTTTTACTGCGGTCTTTCCGGGAAATATTTCTCAATACAAAAACAGGAAAGACGCTTTCGTTTTGGACACCGATAGCAGAAGAATGGCAAGACTATTCATGCAGCCACTTCTTATTGCCTGGGCTCTGAAATCTTTGGGTAAATAATTTCAAAATTAAGCTATAAACTAAACCGCAAAAATAGATTTAATTCAACTATTTTGCGGTAAAATTTGTATTTGCCGGATTGGAAGTAAATTAAAATCTTAAACTAAAAAAACTGATCCGGAGTAATCGGTAAATTTCTGAAACGTTTTCCGGTTGCATTGTAAATTGCATTGGCAAGAGCCGGCGCAGCACCAATGATTCCTACTTCACCCAAACCTTTTGCACCACTTGGGTTAAGATTTAAATCTGGTTTATTGATAAAAGCCACTTCGATAATCGGTGCGTCAGCGTTGACAGGGAAATGATATCCCGCCAAATCGTTGGCAATAAGACTTCCTAGTCTTTCATCAACCGACATTTTTTCCATCAAAGCCATTCCTATTCCGCCAACTGCAGCGCCTGAAATCTGATTTGCAGCGGGTTTTTGATTAATGATTTTTCCGCCGTCTACAACAACAACCATTTTATCGACAACTATTTTTCCGGTTTTGGTATTTACTTTTACCTTACAAAAATGCGCAGCTGACGAACAAAAAGAAAACTTCTTCTTCTCTTCGCCTGGTTCTGATGAAGCCTCCACTTCAATTAGATTTAAATTATTTTTAGCGAAAATATCCTGATAAGAAAGGAAATTATCACCTTCTTTCTGAAAAGAAACTCCTTTATCTGAAAGTATGATATCTGCAATGACCGCATTTTTAAACTTTTGATTTGAAACCGAAGCATATTCCGCAAGTTTCAACTTCAAAGCATCACACACTGCAGCCACAGCACCACTGATTGATGATAAACCTGTACTTCCGCCCTGACTTCCAGCAGGTGGTAAATCTGAATTTCCTAATTCAATTTTTATTTTATTTCGTGAAATACCTGAACGCTCATGCAAGATATTCATCATTCCTGTTCCTGTTCCCGTTCCGATGTCGGTCATTGCGGTTTGTAAAACGACATTTCCATCCTTTGTCATCCTAATTCCTGCTCCGGCTTTGTTTCGTCCGGCATTCCACATTCCGACTGCCATTCCGTAGCCAATTTTCCAATCGCCTTCGGTGGTTGCTCCCGGTGTAGGTTTGCGTAAATTCCAGCTGATCATTTTAGCACCTTTTTCTATGGCTTCTTTCAGGAAATTTGTAGACCAAGGCAATCCCGTTTCAGGATTTTTTTCAATGGCTAAATTTTTATATCTGAGTTCAACAGGATCCATTTTCAACTGATAACTCAATTCATCCAAAGCAGATTCCACAGCAAAATCACCAGTGCAGTCGCCGGGGCCACGCATCCATGTTGGTGCACTAAGATTTAAAGGAACGACTGCATTTTCAGTTTTAAGATTGTCAAATTGATAGATTAATCTCGTCACTCTTGTTATTCCATCACTAAAAGAATCATAAATAGCACAACCATTTTTTGCCTGATGCAAAACTCCTGTGATTTTACCGTCCTGATTGGCACCTAGCTTTATTCTCTGCCAAGACGCAGGTCTGTAACCTACCGAGTGAAACATTTGAGGTCTTGTCAGCATCAATTTAACTGGTCTATTCACCTGTTTAGCTCCCAAAACTGCTGCTAAAGCATGCGGCCAGACCTTTAAGCCCGAGCCAAAACCGCCACCTACAAACTCACTGATAACTTGTATATTATCGACAGGAATTCCGAATAATCCGGAAAAAGTTTTCTGAACACCATTTACTCCCTGATTTTTATCGTGTAATCTTAATTTATCTTCTGCATACCAATGTGCAATAGTTGCGTGCATTTCCATCGGATTATGAATTTCCGCTGCAATATTGTATTGTTGGTCTATCGTAAATGGTGAATTGCTCCAACTTTTTTCGTCACCTCTTTCCTTTCCGGCAGGTTTTAATTCGACTTTATTTTTAGCCTGATTAAAATCGACTTCAAAAGGAGCAGTTGTATATTCTACTTTCACCAAAGATGCAGCGTAAGTCGCTTCTTCCAAAGTTTCAGCAATCACTAAAGCGACAGGCTGTCCTTTAAAATAAATTTTATCGGTATGGAAAACCGGAAGTCCGAATTTTGATTCTTTTATCTTCGCTTCATCCGCAAATCCCGGAACTGAAGGTTTTTTCAGGTGAGAAATAATATCGAGTAATCCTTCAGCCTGTTTTGCATCGTCTGTATTGATTGATTTAATTGAACCCGATGCAATTTCACTCGTTACCAAAACTCCATAACAGAGGTTGTCTACTTTATATTCTGCGGCATATTTCCCTTGTCCTTTTACCTTTGCAATTCCTTCTACTCTGCCTTCAACAGGCATTACAAAATCAGTTTCATTGTCAAAAAATCCCATGTTTTTACTTTTTAAAATTTGTTAGAAATAAAACTGTTTATAATTTGGAAGCATTTTGCAAAGCCAGTTCAATTGCACCTTTCAACATCGGAACTTTGTAACCGTTATGAGCCAGAGGCTTTACTTTTTCTGTTGCAATTTCTGAAGCTTTTTTAAATATTTCTTCAGAAGCTTTTTTCCCTTTCAGGTAATCTTCTGCTTCGTACCATCTCCATGGTTTGTGAGCGACACCACCTGAAGCTAATCTTGCATCTTTGATTATATTTCCTTCCATCTGCAAGGCTGATGCTGCAGAAATCATTGCAAAAGCATAAGAGGTACGTTCACGCAACTTTACGTAAGCATATTTTTTATGAAATTCATTTTTCGGAACTTCAATATGAGTAATTAAAGCGTTTTGAGGTAAATTATTATCTAACCACGGCGTATTTTCCGGTAATTTATGGAAATCTTTAAATGGAATCATAAACTTTTCGTTTTTAGCATTAAGTCCGTGAACCGTTGCATCCAAAGCGCTCAAAGAAATACACAGGTCTGAAGGATGAACTGCAACACATTGGTCATTGTAACCCACAATAGCACTCATTTTATTATCTCCATTCAAAGCACTACAACCACTTCCTTTTTTTCTTTTATTGCAAGGGGTTGTCACATCATAAAAGTATGGACATCTGGTTCGCTGCAATAAATTCCCTGCTGTACTTGCCATATTTCTGATCTGTGGTGAGGCTCCCGCCAGAACTGCTTTTGTAATTAACGGATAATCTTTCAGTAAATCAGAATTTGTCGTCAAAGCTGTATTTCGAACCATTGCACCAATGTTGACTGATTTTTCAGACGGTTTAATTTCAGTTGACAAGGCGGTGGTAATATCCACCATTCCGTCTGGTTGTGCAATATTTTTTTTGAGAAGATCTATAATATTGGTTCCTCCTGCTACAAAATCCCTGGTAGAAATTTTTAATTTTAAAGCTTCAGCAGAATTTTTCGCTTTTTCAAATGTAAATGGTTTCATAATGCTGCAACTTTTTGTATAGATTCTACAATTCCGTTGTAGGCACCACAACGGCAGAGATTTCCACTCATGAATTCTTTAATTTCTTCTACAGAATTGGTATGACCTTCTTTTACGCAGGCAACCGCAGACATAATCTGTCCGGGAGTGCAATATCCACATTGAAAACCGTCACATTCTATAAATGCTTCCTGCATGGGATGAAGCTGATCCCCGGTTGACAAACCTTCAATCGTTGTCACTTCCTTACCGGGAACCATTGCTGCCAAAGTCAGGCAGCTTAATGCTCTTTCACCATCAATATGAACGGTACAAGCTCCACATTGCCCGTGGTCACAGCCTTTTTTAGTTCCTGTAAGATTGAGGTTTTCACGCAAGACATCCAACAATGTAGATCGGCTGTCTGTTTTAATTTCGTGTACTTTTTTGTTGACAGAAATTTTTATGGGTAAGATACTTTTCTTTGGAAGAATAAAGTCTTTTACATCCTGATAAAAAGCTTTTACAGACGTTGGAATTGAAGCAAAAATAGCTACAATGGCTGTACTTTTTAAAAAGGATCTTCTGCTGTGATTGGTAGAGTCAGACATATCTGATATTTTTTTTGAGAAGGCTTGAATTAATTTATTTGAATCTAAAATGTATGAATGATTCAATTATATCAAATATAATGAAAACTTCAGGCAAAAGTTATTAACTCAATTTAAACTTGTACCACATCATTGTAATTTATAATCGAAATAAATTAATAAATTCACAACACAAAAAAATCCGACAGAATATTTCTGTCGGATTGTATTTTTTAAGTTTAAAATGATATTACTGAATCACATAACTCTTTTTGCTGACTGTATGTGCCGAAAAATAACCCAACGCACCGTTGCTAATGTTGCTTGGCGGATTGGAAGGGGTAATTCCGCCACCTGGACCACCACCATCGATAATCTGTAATAATGCGGAAAAATAGGTGAACACGTTGGTATCAATACACTGCATTTCTACATTGATGGTATCTCCCACTTTAGTTTTTTCGCTTACGCCGTCTTCATCATCATTTGGAAGCAACAAAGGTCTTTGATTGAGCATTCCGTTGTTAACATTATCAGTAAAAGCTTCGAAAGTTTTACCTGAATTATTTACAGTATAACTGAAAAGATATCTGTTTCCTAATACCGGAGGATCTGTAAAAATCGGTAAAAGTGTATATGATAATTCACCCGCAACCATGAATGAATCTTGCTGTAAATCATCGAGCAAAACAGCTTCAGGCATTTTGCTTTGGGCTATATATTCTTTACCTTCTGCTGAAACTTTCAAAGTATAAGTTCTTCCCGAAACGGCTGAAAAATTTTTCGTTTCGTAAAAACCTTCTCCGATATATTTCAAAGTTTCGGTTTGTCCGGTGTTATCACTCAATACAACTGTAGCATCTTTTATTGCGGGATAAACATTGTTCTCAGTAAAGGCAACTGACTTTGTAATCTTAACATAATAAGGTCCTGCCTGATCTGTAACATTGGCTTCAATGACGATATTTCCGCTTTGATCATCTAAATCTAAATCAATTTCTTTTTCGCAACCAACTAGTAGAAAGAATGATATGATGATTAAAAATAAGTTTTTCATTATTTTAAAATTTAAAATTATAAGTAATATTCGGAACAAATTTGAAGAGTGAAGTTTGTACCGCTCTCGTTGTTCCGGGTTTGTCAGGATTGTCTTCAAATGCAATCGTGTAAGCATTTTCTCTTCCGTAAATATTGTAAATTCCGAACGTCCAAGAGCTTTTCCAGCGTTTGTTGTTACTTGCTTCATACGTTGCGCTCAAATCCATTCTGTGGTACGCAGGCATTCTGTCAGCATTTCTTTTGCTGTATTGGAAAATCGTTTGTCCGAGCAGATCATACTTCCCGGTTGGGAAAGTCACAGCATTTCCTGTGCTGTACACAAACAATCCCGAAAAAGACCATTTAGGATTTAGCTCGTATGTCGCAACAACTGATAGATCGTGGGTTTTATCTTGTCTCGCATTGTACCAATTGTTATCGTTGATTCCGTTTATTTTTCTTTCAGTTTTTGATAAGGTGTAAGAAACCCAGCCTGTCAGTTTTCCGCTTTTCTTTTTTGCGATTACTTCTAAACCGTAAGCTCTTCCTTTTCCAAATAACAATTCGCCTTCTACATCTGCTGCGGCATCAAAAGTGATTTCGGCACCGTTTTTAAAATCAATCTGATTCTGCATCGTTTTATAATAAACTTCTGCATTAATTTCGTAATTATTGTTGTTGAAATTTCTGCTGTAACCCGCACTGATCTGGTCTGCAATTTCAGGCTTTACCGAATAACTGCTTCCAATCCACTGATCGGTAGGATTTCCGCTGCTGCTGTTGCTGAGCAAGTGAAGATTCTGAGTATTTCTTGCGTATCCTCCTTTGATGCTGCTCACTTCATTGATTCTGTAGTTGGCAGTAATTCGTGGCTCCAGATTAACATACGTTTTTCCGAATTTTCCTTTTTCTAAAAAACGGCTTTCGGTTAAAACTCCGTTGTCATAGGTATTGAAAGTATCTCCACCCAAAACGCTGAACATCGACAGTCTTAAACCATAATTCACCGTCAACTTTTCTGTAGCTTTAAAATCATCATTAATATATAATGCGTTTTCCCAAGAATATCTTGAATTTCTCGGAAAACTACTCACACTCGTTCCCGAAGCGCTACTTGGCGTAATCGTATGATAAATAGACTGTAGACCAAAACGAACTGAATGCTTATTCCCGGCAAACCATGAGAAATCCTGCTTTAGATTCCAATCCTGAATTTGTGAATCTAATCCGAAAGTATTGTCGTTGCTCGTAAGACTGACTTTGTAATCGTAGTTGCTGTAAATAAATGAAGTGTTGGAGAATAATTTACTATTGATGATGCTGTTCCAACGCAAAGTCGCTGTGGTGTTTCCCCAATCGGTAGAAAATGTATTACCTAATCCTAAAACATCCCGTCCGAAATATCCAGAAATATACAAACGGTTGTTTTCGTTAATTTGATAATTGGCTTTTAAATTTAAATCATAAAAATAAAGCTTGCTGTCTTTAAAATCATCAGTAGCTTTCAGGAAAACATCAGCATACGTTCTTCTTCCCGAAACAATGAATGAAGATTTTTCTTTCTGAATCGGCCCTTCTACACTCAATCGGCTGCTAATCAAACCAATTCCTCCGTTGACGTTGTAGTCTTTGTTGTTTCCGTCTTTCATTTTCACATCCATCACCGAAGAAAGTCGACCGCCATATTGCGCCGGACTGTTTCCTTTAATGATACTTGCATCCTTCAGTGCATCACTGTTGAACGTACTGAAAAACCCTAGTAAGTGTGATGCATTATAAACCGGAGCTTCATCTAATAAAATTAAATTCTGATCGGTTGCGCCTCCTCTTACACTGAATCCGCTGCTGCCTTCGCCATTGCTTTTGATTCCGGGTAAAAGCTGAATTGTTTTCAAAACATCTTTTTCACCAAATAAAACAGGAAGCTTTTCGATACTTTTGATGCTCAACGTTTCGGTTCCCATCTGAGCTGACGTAAGATTTTTATCTTTTTTCACTGCTGAAATGATGACTTCGTCAATCTGTGCAGTTCTTTCTTTTTCCTGACTCAGAATCAAATCTAATTTCACATTCTGATCAAGCTGTACGGTCTGTCTGTAATTTTCGTAACCTCCATAAGCGACGGCAATTGTATAATTTCCCTGCGGTAGAGAAAGTGAATAAAAACCATATTCATTGGCTGTGATATTGATCGTGGGATCTTCTTCTACTTTTATGGTGGCTCCTATAACGAGCTCGCCGTTCTTTCCGTCTCGTACCGTTCCACTGATCGTTCTCCGTTCCTGAGCAAAAGCGGTAATGCTGAAAACCGAAAGCCCGATTGTGGTGAAAATTCTACAATAGATTGCTTGCATTCTTCGATGTTTATTAAGAAAATAGTTTATTTGAAAGCCTAAAGATAAGCTTTTATTAAGTGGACTTGAAAGTGAATAAACGGATAAATATACTTTAAATTGTCTTTGTGTATATGAAATTTTGTTCACAAAAAATCCTCAATCTATGAAATTGAGGATTTTACCAATTGAAATCAATAGATATCTTATCAATCTTTAATATGTTTCGCCACTTTCTCCTCCAAATCTTCAAGATTAAAAGGTTTTGCCACATAATCATCAGCCTGCGCACTTTTCGCTAAAGCAACAATATCATTATTTGCAGTCACATAGATTACAGGAATATTTTTGTATTCTTCATGACTTTTCAAAAGCTTCGTTGCTTCTACACCACCGATATTCGGGATCCAATTGTCCATCAAAATGACATCCGGCTGAAACTGTGAAACTTTCTGTATGATGTCGTGCGACGTTTCTGAAATCTCAACGTCAAAACCGCCTTCTTCAAAAATGATGCTGATCACCTCAAGAATCACTTTATCATCATCAAAAATCAAAATTTTCTTCTTGTTCATATATTTAATTTATTTTATTTAATTGAAATTATTTTACTACTTACAACTGATTAATTAACTCCGCCAAATCTTTAGGATCAACTAACAGATCATAATCAACCCTCTCTACTGCCTGCTTCGGCATGTAATCGACTTCTGCGGTTTCCGGATTTTGAATCCAGACGATTCCTTTATTTTTTTTAATATATTTTAAACCTTCCACGCCATCTGCACTGGCTCCTGAAAGCAAAACTCCAATAACGTTTTCACCAAATGTTTCAGCAGCAGATTTGAAAGTCACATCAATCGACGGACGAGAGTAATTCATCTTTTCTGAACTGTCGAGTGAGACTGTATTTTTATTTTCAAACAACAAATGATAATCTGCCGGAACGATGTAAATCTCATTCTTCTCCAGCTCTGTTTTATCTTCAATTTCAAGCACATTCATTGAGGTAAATTGCTGCAGCAAAGTTGGCAGAATACTCGTTGAGTATGCTTTTCTGTGGACAACCAAAACAATCGGAAAATTAATATTTTCGTCAAGCTTTTTAATCATTTCCATAATCACCTGAAGACTTCCTGCAGATCCTCCGATGACAATTAATTCAGTATGGCTCATTTGTGTTTTCATGCTGAATCTATTGGTGATCTACTTTTTTCCAGATTTTCTGGTCTTCAATCTGATGATAAAATTTATCTAAATTAGAAAATCGCAAAGTTTCTTTCGAACCTAAGGCCAGATAACCCAAATTTTCAAGACTGGAATCAAAAAGGTTGAAAACACGTTCCTGTAAAGCTTTTTCAAAATAAATTAAAACATTTCTGCAGATAATCAACTGAAAACTGTTGAATGAGCTGTCTGAAACCAGATTATGTGTCGATAAAATCAGTTTTTCCTGAAGACTTTTATCAAATCTTGCACTGTCATAATTGGCAGTGTAATAATCTGAAAAATCTTCTTTTCCGCCGGAAAGCATATAGTTTTCAGAATATACTTTCATCTGATGCATCGGAAAAACGCCTGATCTTGCCGTTTCTAAAACTGATGGATTAATATCAGTTCCATAAATCAAACATTTATGATATAAGTTAGCTTCTTTCAACAAAATCGCCATCGAATATGCTTCTTCGCCAGTAGAACAACCTGCAACCCAAATTCTGATCAAAGGATACGTGCCTAATTGAGGTAAGATTTCTTCTCTCAATTTTTTGAAAAAATGAGGATCACGAAACATTTCTGTCACATTCACCGTAATTTCTTCTATGAAATGCTTGAGATAATCAGGATCGTTGAGAACTGTGTAGCGCAATTCTGCAAAGCTGGTAAAACGGTCGATCAGACAAATACGATTGACTCGTCTTTTGAAAGATGCTCTGCTGTACAAGGAAAAATCGTATCCGTACAAGTCGTACACATCTTTGATCAGAAATTCGATTTCTTCGTCCTTTACGATACTTGGTTCCAGCATTTAAGACAGTTTTTCTATAGCAGTTAATAGTACATCAACATCAATCGGCTTTTTCACATAATCCTGGGCTCCGGCATCCAGACATTTCTGACGGTCTTCTTCCATTGCCTGAGCGGTCACTGCAATTACCGGAATATGTTTAATGGAGGGCGTCTGGCGAATAATTTTCACAGCTTCATAACCATCCATTTCCGGCATCATCATATCCATCAACACCAAATCAATGTCAGGATTATTTTCTAAAATCTGAATCGCTTCCTGCGCCATCGTAGAAGTTTCCATCTGAAAGCCGCGGGCTTTTAAAGTCAATTTCAGGGCAAATATATTACGTGGATCATCATCCACAATCAAAATTTTCTTTTTCATGAGAGTACCTGTGATTTAACTTTCATACAACCAAACACGCAACAGAGACAGCAACTGATCGATATCCACAGGTTTTGTGATATAATCTGAAGCTCCCGCCTCAATACATTTGTCACGATCTCCAATCATCGATTTTGCCGTTACAGCAATGATTGGAAGTCTTCTGAACTTCGGCATTTTTCTGATTTCCTGAATCGTTTCGTAGCCATCCATATTTGGCATCATCATATCCATCAAAACCACGTCTACATCAGGATGTTCTTTGATTTGTTCCAATGCCTGAACTCCGTCCATTGCAAGCACAACTTCCACTTTGTATTTCTCCAAAGCTTTCGTTAATGAGAATATATTGCGGACGTCGTCATCGGTAATCAGGATTTTTTTACCGCTCAAAACTTCTGTCAATGAACCTAAAGTTTTATTTCTGATGGTTTCTACCGAGCTGTTTTTTTCTTCAACCAAATGTAAAAACAAACCGACTTCATCTAGAATTCTCTGATAAGAATGCGCCGTTTTAACGACAATAGAATCAGCATATTGCTTGATTTTCAATTCTTCAGAAGTTGATAAATTTCGTTCTGTAAAAATAATGATTGGCAGGTTTTCTAAACCTTCATAACTTTTAATAGACTCAATAATTTTGTATGCATTTCTTCTGTTTGCCCCAATATCAAGGATTACACAGTCTACTCCGTCAGTATTAAAGGCTCTTACACTGTCTTCAA